>JALGWK010000175.1 GCA_025774205.1 bacterium | reverse complement strand
AGTCCGCTGAGCACGCGCACGTGGTCAGTCATCAGGTCAGGGCCGGTCGCGCAATTGAGGCCGATCGTCGAGAGACCAGCATGTTCCAGGCTCGTGAACACAGATTCGATACTCTGCCCGGCCAGGGTCGTGCCCATCGACTCGATGGTGCATGAAACCATGAGTGGAACCTCGATGCCGTGCTCGGTCATGATCCTGGAGGCGGCGATGAGGCCAGCTTTGACGTTCAGCGTATCCTGGGAGGTCTCCAGAAGCAGGATGTCGGCTCCACCGGTGAGCAGGCCCCGGATCTGCACGGTGTAGTTCTCAATAAGCTCATCGAAGGTGAGCCCACCTGTCAGGGAGAGGGAGCGGGTGGTCGGCCCGATCGACCCGGCAACGTACCGGGTCCGGTCGGCGGTATCGAATGGGGCTGCGGCCTCGCGGGCCACACTGGCGGCAGCCCGGTTTATCTCGAAGGCATGCTCCGAGAGGTCGAACTCACCCAGCACCAGGGGAGTACCGCCGAGGGTGTTGGTCTCGATGATATCCGCGCCGACCTCCAGGTAGGCGGAGTGAATTCCTCCGATGAGATCGGGTCGTGTCACAACGAGTTGTTCGAGGCATCCTTCATACGTCTCACCGCCAAAGTCCTCAGCTGTAAGACCCGCATTCTGGATAGTAGTACCCATTGCCCCGTCGAAGACGAGGATGCGTTCTGAGAGCAGTTCGTAGAACTCCTTTTTGGAAAGTCTTGGTATCAGTTCGCTCATGTTGCCTGAACCGTCCAATCATCTTCCGGTGAATAAAGTGTCCCGGATATCACTGCTCGACCTCTGGATTGACACACCAGGTAATCTCAAGAAGGAGGAGAATACTACTTTCGTATAAATAATAACAGAGTGTGAATCAGAACGGGTTGTAGATCCACCGGACGGAGAACCGCCACTCCTGGCCGAGAGAGGCGGGCGGAGGCTCATGCGGCCAGAGCCGTTCAGGCGCCCGGACGATTTCCGATATGAGCCTCCAGTGCCGGGTACCTTCCCAGGCCAGCCCCGTTCCGACCCAGGCCCCATGACGATCGGCTCCATCCATGAATCTCTCAACCGGAGGGTTCTGGTACTGCTCAAGCCGGGAGACTTCGCCTCCCTTGCGGGCGTAACGTCCCCAGGTGGTGACCAGGAGTCGGGGTGTGGCCAGGAACGTCAGTTTTCCCTCAATGACCTCACTGTTCTGTCCGCTCCAGTAACCGAGTCCGCTATTGGCGTGTGTCCAATCATTCACCCGGTACTTGTGCCGGTAAACGTTCGGGTGGATCCGGGCGGCTTCCACCCACAGGTGCCAACGACCATCGTGGAATGGCAGTGTCCAGGCCCCCCCCAGCTGGAACGCTATCCAGTTCTGGGAATCGTCAGCGAACGTATCATGCAGCTGCCACTCGTCGATATTGAGCGCGCCATACAGATAGGGTCCCCGGCGAACCTGCCAGCTGACATCCAGCGCCATCATCAGATTGTCGGGATCATCCAGAAAGTGTTGAGAATCCCAGATTGAAGTCGTCGGAACGAGATAGATCAGTTCAGGGAAACGATCACCGGCGATTATCGCCTCGGTCAGCCCGAGATTGAGATTGGGCAGAAGGCGTAGATCCAGGCGATGGCCGATGATGTACTTCTGCCTCTGCAGCCTTCGGAAGTCTTCAATCTCGTCCGGGATATACGATCGCGCGGAGTCGGTAATCCCGGACGAGAGTGATCCTGCCAGCATGGTGTAATGAAACCAGTCTCCGAGGCCCAGCCGTAATTGCGCATGTCCGAAACCGGGTGCGTGACCGGAGAGGAGCAGGTTCGAGCCGGGTGATGGTCCCCAGGCCGGCGAATCGAACCGGAGATCGACTCCGAATACAGCTCCATCCCATGAGACATGGCTGTTTGAATTGACATAGCCTTTGTTTTCTCCGAAACCGGATAAGCTCTTGTAGATGTTCTGTCCCGTATACCAGGGCCACTGCCGTTCGGATCCCTGTCGATTCTCGTAACTCTCCCGGTATCGAGACGCGTAACCGATACCACGACCGGCCGTACCGTACAGTTCGAATCCCCAGCGGGCGATGACAGCACGGCTATAGTCGGGATGAATATCGTTTCTTCCATCCCAGGCGAACTCCAGCGTTGGTTCGGCAGTGATCGATGTCTGGTGGTCGCCCTCCCAGTGCAGGGTCAGGAGGGTTCTGCCGGGTTCGATCGCGACGCCATCCGGTTCCAGGTCGCGAGCGAATTCCCTCAGGCGCCACTCGGCTTCGCGGGCGAGTATGGTCAGGCCGCGCTCGCCGGCGCCCCGACTGCCTTCAAGAAGAGCCCGGGCGATCACGAGGCGCGACAGCGGCCGCTGATTCAGCCAGACGTTGGTCAACAGACCGGCCGCCCGGAGGCGTTCGACTGTCTCGTAGGCCGGGTGTGCCGCCGGCAGGTAGATGGTCACCTCGGACAGAGCAGTTGATTCACTCCGGCTGGTGCCGGCTGACTGTGTCAGGGCACGATCAGGGAATACCGCACTGGCGATCAGGCAGAGAGAGGCGACGACCGGAAGGAGATAGCATTTCCCTGCAGCAGTTCTCGCAGGGAGAAGCCCGGTGCCTGCGCCCGATGTTCTTATGGTATTAATCTGATTCATCATCTATGCGCTGCGTTCTGCCGATGCCGATCAGTTCCTTTGAACGACCGCATAGTAACAGCCCTGTTCCAGCAAACCAACCGTACTCAGTCATCATGGTGACCGGTTCAACGCTTTCAGGATCCGGGACGCGATGTCGTGAATGTCGCGGGCGGTCTTCTGACCGATGCCTGCGGTCCCGCCCCACTCAGTGCTCGCCCTTCCCGCCGCGATGAAGATGCCCTCCCAGTCGTGGTTGGCATCGTCGGGGCCGGTGTCGTTGCCGGGGGTGTAGAGGGAGGCTGCCCCGCTCCGGTCAGGAACAGCCGGTGTCCCACTCGCCGGCGGCGGAGAGATCGTCCCGATACTTCGCCAGGCCAGATTGCCGAAATAGACGAAAAGGTCGGGGGGGATCCCGTTGATCTCGCTAAACAACTCTTCCGGCCTCCGGACGACCGTACCCATGGGAGCCCCGTGATCGTCGGGCAGGTTCTCGAGTTTCCGGGTGAGTTCCGACAGCAGGGATTCGATGCCGCTCCGGGGAACGATGCCCTCCGGCTCACGGCCCTTTACATTGAGGAACACCCGACCGTAGTAACCGCCTTCTCCCCAGGCCCGGGTGCGTGACCAGTCGATCATGTCAGGGGAGAGGATGATGCGATCGGGAGCGGAGTCATCACGATCTCCTGAGGCTGGTGATGATGAACCGGGCGGCAGCGGTTCCTTCGGCCCGACATGCTCTTCATGCAGAACAAGATACTTCCCCCGGATCAGCCAGTCGTTGAGGGCGAAGCCGCCTTCGAGTGATCTGGCTCCGTGGTCGGAGACGATAAGGATGGTGGTGTCACCGTGTGCGGGATGGATAGCGGATCCGGATTCCGGGCCTGATAAGAGATCGTCATTGCCCGGATCACCGCTGGTGCCGGTACCGAATCCGATCGAATCCAGGGTCTCCGCGATCTCGGCGTCGAGCAGGCGGTAGTAGTCCCTGATCACCTCCTTATAAGGAGAGTCCGGTTCGTGGAGTCGGTGGTCGGGATCGAGGTGGCGCCAGAAGCCGTGGTGGATGCGGTCGAGACCGATCTCGACCAGAACCGAGAAGTTCCAGGGGCGGGTTGTGAGCAGGTGCCGGAGGAGGGTGAAGCGCTTCCGGGTCATTTCGCAGATCTCGGCGATGAGTCGGTCTTTCTCCCCGGTTCGGAAATCCCGCACATCGACCTGGTAGTCGGCTGTGACCCCCTCGATTTCCCGGGCGAGTTCGGGCGGGTGAGTCCAACGGGTGTCGCTTCCGGTTCCGGGGGCGAGGAACCCGCTCACCAGGTCGCCCCTGATGGCAGGTGGCGGCCAGGTGCCGGGTACGCCCACCACGATTGAGTAATCATCCGGTCGGGTCAGATGATCCCAGATCCGGGGCACCTTCACATCGAGGCTGGTCGCGATCGAGAGCCGGTCGTAGGAGCGATCCTTCCGGTTCCGGAAACCGTAGATGCCGAGTTCTCCGGGATCGCGGCCGCTCAGCATGACCGACCAGGCCGGTACGGTGATGGGGGGGTGACAGGAGCGCAGCGGCCCCCAGGCTCCCCGCTCCCGGAGCGCGGTCAGGGTGGGGAGGTCGTCGGCGAAACGGTCGAAGACGAGTTCCGGCGCGGCGCAGTCGAGACCTATGACGAGTACCCGGGGCTTCATGAAGATAATGTAAACCGATCCGCGACCATCCCCGTCACCCAATTACAGGCAGTGAACAGCGCGTCGGGAGTGAGCCCAACCCCTGGTATTCGTGAAAATTCCATTTTGTTCCATTATTTTGTGAAAATCTGTGAAATAATGCGGAAAATATTTTCCGCCCTGGAGGAAGAAATGACGGGGAATTACCGTGTCATTTGGAGACAGACCGTCTTTCCCTTCATTCCGAACAGTGATGTTACAATTATGTATTCGAGACTGCTTTAAGTGTCCTAACACGGCAGACACTCTATAAACTACAATGCATCAACGCGTTACGGAATCCACCTGCCCAGGTTGGAGAAGGAAATGTCAGAATT
>JALGWK010000174.1 GCA_025774205.1 bacterium | reverse complement strand
ATCGCTGTCGCCCGGGTCCACGCCCGCTCCATCAGCAGCATGGCGCACGCTACGGTGGAGAGAGAGAGGAGGCTCCCGACCGAGAGGTCGATCCCGGCCGAAATGATGACCAGGGTCATGCCGACCGCCGGCAGGGCGATGATGGCAACCCGTCCCAGCACATTCAGCTGGTTGTAGAGACTGAGGAAGGTCTGGCCGTTCAGAACCGCCCCGGCGAGGATGATCCCGATCAGGCCCAGGAAGGGTCCGAGGCGGTGAACCATACCGCCGGAGCCGGTCGGGACATCATTCATCTTCACCTCGAGCTCATTCATCGCTTCCCGATTCAGGCCGCTGGCGCGGCCGCCTGCAGGATCTTCTCCTGGGTTGCCTCTTCCCGATCGAAGATGGCTGAGATTCGTCCCTCCCGCAGGACCATGATCCGATCGCAGATCGAGAGGAGTTCCGGCATCTCGGAGGAGGCCATCACGACCGCCACGCCCTCCGCGGCCAGCTTCGACAGGTAGAGATACAGTTCGTGTTTGGCGCCCACATCCACCCCGCGGGTCGGTTCATCGAGCAGGAGCACTCTCGGTCTGGTGGCCAGCCATTTCGCCAGGAGCACCTTCTGCTGGTTGCCCCCCGACAGGGTTCCGATCGGATTCTCGAGGTCGGCGACATCTATCGAGAGCCGGTCGACATACTCCTCCGCCAGGGCACGTTCCTTTTCCCGGGAGAGCACACAGAGGTGGAGAACATCCTTCAGAGCTGCCAGGGTCAGGTTCTGCTCGACGCTCATGCTCAGGATGAGTCCGTTCCCCTTCCGATCCTCCGTGATCAGGGCGAGTCCCGACTGAATCGCCCGCCGGGGGTCGGTGAGCCTGATCTTCTCCCCTTCGATCTCGACACTGCCGGTAGTATCGCGGGCCGCCGCTCCGAACAGCGATTCGAGCAGTTCGGTGCGTCCCGAACCGAGCAGGCCGGCGATGCCGAGCTGCTCACCCCGGCGGACCTCGAACGAGATATCCTCCAGCAGGCAAGGCCGACCGGGCGCGTGACTCACCCTCGAGAGGTCCCGCACGCGGAGGACAACCTCTTCGGCCGGCTCCCCCTCCCTGACGAAGAACTGTTCGAGATCGCGTCCAACCATGAGAGCGATCAGCTCGCGACGGGATATCCCGGACGCCGGTATGACCTCCACCGTCCGGCCGTCACGCATGACGGTCACCCGGTCGGCGATCTGGTAGAGTTCGTCGAGACGGTGGGAGATGTAGATGACCGAGACCCCCCGGGACCGGAGTTCTCTGACGACCGAGAAGAGGACTTCGGCCTCCGCCCCGGTCAGGGCCGAGGTCGGTTCGTCCATGATGACCAGGCGAGCCTTCTGGGAGAGGGCCTTCCCTATCTCCACCAGTTGCTGAGCCCCGATCCGGAGTTCCGAGACCGGGATCGTCACCGGCGCGTCGAAGTGGAGGGAATCCATGATCTCCCGCGCCATCCGGTTCATGGAGGGGTAATCGATGAACCCGCCGAACCGGACCGGCTCCCGTCCGAGGAAGATGTTCTCGGCCACGGTGAGGCCGGGCACGAGGTTCAGTTCCTGGTAGATGATGGCGATCCCGGCCTCCTCCGCGGCCCGGGTGCCCGGGAATCGGACCGGTTCGCCATCGAGGAGAACCTCCCCATCCCAGTCGGCATGAACGCCGGCCGCGATCTTCATCAGGGTGGATTTCCCGGCCCCGTTCTCGCCCACGAGGGCCATCACTTCCCCCGGCAGAACCTCGAAATCGACGCCATGGAGAACGCGCACACCCGAGAAAGCCTTGACGATCGATTCCATCCGCAGGAGCGGATCCATCCTGACGACTACTTCCCGACTCCGCAGAAACTGACCTTGATGCCGAGAGCTTCAGCCATGGCGGCCCTGGCGTACATCGCCCTGTCAGCCCCGCCGGCGTTGTTTGCATAGACCACCTGGATGTGGTTGGCCTTGTGCCTGGCCATCATCTGGTCCCGACTCACGCCGTAGGTGACACCGTGCATGATCGGCCACTGGGGGGTAGTGGAGTCCCACCGCCGCTGCGTCTCCTTCTTCGGCAGTTCGACCACCTTGCCCCGACCGATATCCAGGTTCAGACGGTCATCCTCGATGAAGATCCTCGACCAGATGATCTCACCGGGCCGGCTGATTCCCTTGACGGTGCTGCCGCCGAGCCGGAAGTACATCGGCGGCTGTCGCTCACCCACCGCCCCGCTCCATCCGCCGATGAAGTGGGAGGGGGGAGCCGCCCCGCTGATCTCGAATACCCAGACGTAATCGTCGACCGTTCCCGAGCGATCGATGTCACCCCATCTCAGGTCGTGGAGGGTGTTCTCCACCGGTTCGCCCATCGCCTTGTGGACCCGGGAGATCAGCAGACCGTCGAGACCGGCGCATTCGTCCACCTCATTGAAATGCGGCAGTGGTTCTCCACGGCAGATGACACGCCCGCGGGCATTCTTCACCGGCGGCCGCTTTGAATCGTTCAGCATCCCCTCAACCAGGTCCGAGGCGGGCAGGCAGTCCTTCAGCCCCTGCTGGTACTGGATGCCGATGGTGTCGCAACCGAACTCGTCGGCGATCCGGAGGGCGGCGATGTACATCTTGCACTGGGTGAGGACCTGGTTCCGGGTCAGTTCGGTGGCCTCGTCCTTCCCGAATCGGAACTTCATGCCTGCCTTCCTGAGCCAGTTGAGGATCGCCCGTGCCTCGGTGTCGGACACCTCCAGCGTGGCGGCGTAGAGCGCCGACTGGCTCAGCCGCTCCTTGAATACTCCGGTCGGGTTGAGGAGGTGATCGGGGATGATGGCGTTGAACATGCCCATGCATCCCTCGTCGAAGATCCCCATGATCGCCTTCTGCTGCTTCAGTTGAGCAGCCAGCGATTCGCCGAGCTTCCGCTCCCGGGCCGGTATCCGGACCTCTTCGATGGGGGTGACATGATCGAGCGGGTGGGTAATCCGTCCCGTCTCCAGCCAGGTCTTCAGTTTCTTCCTGAAGGCGGGATCGCTGAAGTCCTCACCCCACATGGTCGAGTAGCTGACCCCCGCCCTTGTAAGGGAGCCATTCAGGTTGAGCATCCCGACCAGTCCCGGCCACTCTCCAGACCAGTTGGCAACGGTGAGGATCGGTCCGCGGTGACTGATCAGACCAGGCAGAACGTGGTGAGAGTACTGCCAGACCGCTTCGGCCACGATCAGCGGCGAGTCAGGATCGATCCCCGCGAAGACCTTCATCCCCTCCTGCTGTGAATCGATGAAGCCGTGCTTCTTCGAGGGACGGTAGGGATGGCTCCGGACGACTTCATACCCGAAGGAGGCGACTGCCGCCTTGAGGGTTTTCTCCATCTCCGCCTGGGCCGCCCAGCAGACCTGATTGGCCGACGCGCGGAGATCGCCACTGGCCACCAGTGCCACCTGCCGGGCACGGAGTTTCTTCGACTTCTCAAGGACCGGGATATCGTATGTCGCCATCTCTATCGCTCCCTTTAATTCCCACAAGTTTCACAACCACCCGGCTGAGTCTACCCCAGTCAGACAGTTATGCACAAAGGCAGGTTCGGCTCTTCAAGGGGGATCGCCCAGGTAGTAGACTGGATGAAACTGCAGGAGTCGGATATGGATTCACGAACCCGCGTAGAGATGGCCCTGAATTTCGAAACCCCGGACCGCCCCCCGGTCTATGCGTCGTTCGTACCGGAGGTAGAAGCCCGACTGCGAGCGGAGACCGGGGAGGATGAACCCTCTCTGGGAGCAGCGCTGGGGCATGATATCGTGGCGGCCTCTGCCGGCCTGGAACTGAGTTTCTACGGCGGAGAGAGACCGGAGTACACCTGTCCCTGGGGCATCCGCTGGCGCTGGGTGAGCTACGGGATCGGGGAATACACCGAGATCGTCGGCCCGCCGCTGGCCGGCGATAAATCGAAGCTCGATCGCTTCGACATCCCGGATCCGGAACTCGATTCACACTACGAGCCATTCCGAAAGATGAAGGATCTGTACGGGCAGGAGAAGTGGCTGGTCGGCTCCAGCCAGATCAGCATCTTCGAGGCGGCCTGGTATCTGCGCGGGCTGGAAACGTTCATGATGGATCTGGCGCTCGATCCGGATTACACCAGCGCTCTGCTGGACAAGGTCATGCGGTTCCCGCTGGTCGCCTCGCGGAGGCATGCGGAACTGGGCGCGGACATGGTCTGGTTCGGGGACGATGTTTCAGATCAGCGGGGAATGATGATCTCGGCCGATATGTGGCGCACCTATCTGAAACCCCGTCTGGCTGTGCTCTTCGCGGAGCCGAAAAAGGTCAACCCGGACATCAAGGTGGCCTACCACAGTTGCGGTAACTGCGGGGCGGTCCTGGATGAAATGGTGGAGATCGGGCTGGATGTCCTGAATCCACTGCAGCCGACAGCGATCGATCCGTTTGCGGTGAAGAAGCGATACGGGAAACGCCTGGCACTCTTCGGCGGACTCAGTGTACAGCACACGATGCCGCACGGTACGCCGGACGAGGTCCGCGCTGCGGTTCGAAAGCTGAAGGATGAGTGCGGGGAAGGCGGCGGGTACATCCTGGCTCCGGCCCATCACATCCAGGCGGACACCCCGTTGGAGAATATTCAGGCGTTCTATGAGGAAGGGTTGCGGGTGGGAAACGAATGA
>JALGWK010000173.1 GCA_025774205.1 bacterium | reverse complement strand
TGGTTCCAGGTCGCGTTCAGAACCCTGAAGACGTTGTTCTGGGCGGGATCGAGGTACTCCCCGACGCCGCGGCCGGTCACGTCGACCGCCCGGGGAACGATTCCCGCCGCCACCCCGTCGGCGTCGAAACCGACGTCGGGCGGCGAATCGAAGGTGCTCCCGAAGTTATCCGCAGCGTCCCAGGCTACCGCAGTGCCGCTCACTGGCTCGAGAGCCGACCGGAAGTCCTCGGTAAGCGGGCTTTCGGCCGCCACGACCCGGATATCCATCTGCAGCGGCAGCGTCCAGCCGGCCACGTCGTACGGCTGGTCCATCGGGCCGCCCTCGTACTGACGCAGGTCGGGGTAATCCTGGACGTCGAACAGCTGGCGGACGAAGTTCGCGAAGGGTTGATCCATCCGGATCACCCAGGTTCCGGCCGGGTAATTGAAGCCGTCATACGTTACCGTCCGGGTGAATTGATCGACCTCGATACCGTTGAAGGCGAGCCGCCGGAGGAGTTCCACCGGCGCCACCGGGTCGCGCTGGTCCTGTGGGACGAGGTAGGCGTAGGGCGGATTCTCGCTGTAATGCGCGATGATGTCGCGGCCTGCCTGGAAACGGTTGTAGAGAACATCGAACCGGTACTTGGCCGCGAAGTCGAGAACCGAGATCGAGGCGGTATTCATATAGTCGGTGGCGTCGCCGAGCCGCCACCACCCACCCTGCCAGGGACTCGGGTAGAGCGACTCCGGCCGGAGATCCCGTTTATCCTCCGGGAAATCGTTGACGGTGTAGAAGTGAGGCGTGGCATAGCGGTAGAGCCCGGTTTCAGTCAGGAAACTGGCGATGTTGTGGAAGCTGTTGGCGTGGTCCATGAAGCCGGGATACCAGTCATCGAAACCGGTCCCCATGTGGGTCGCCCCGCGCTGCCCCCGTTCCTCGAGCGCCTGCGACATCGACATGCCCATCAGGTTCACCGTCCGCCACATGAGAGGATGCACATGGGGCGAGACCGGCTCGGCAAAGGGCGGGATCCAGATCCGCGTCGGGAAGGGAGCGGTCTGGTGATGGTTGTAGAGGATCTGCGGTTCCCACTCCCGGAGCACCCGGGTAATGACCCGCGATTCGATCATGTTCAGCATGTAACCGTCGCGGTTGTTATCGTGTCCGACGTACTCCTGGTAGAGCTCGGGCATTGAGGCGACCTCGAAGCGGGTACCGACGTTCGACATGTACCACTCGGCCACCATCGTCTGTCCTTCGGGATTGAGCGTCGGCCAGAGGATGAAGATGACGTTGTCGAGGATCGCCGCGATCTCGGGATCGTCGTTACCGGTGACCAGGTCGTAGGCGAGCTGGATCGTATGCTGGTGGTCGGCCACCTCGCTCGAATGCATGCCGCCATCGATGTGAACGATCGCCTTCCCCTCCGCTGCCAGGCGGCGCGCTTCCGTGTCACTCAACCCTTCCGGATGGGCCAGTCGCAGAGAGATATCCCGGTACTGTTCCACGTTCTGCAGGTTCTCGGCCGAGGAGATGAGCGCGATGTACATGGCGCGGCCGTTCGTGGTCCGGCCCACTTCGACCAGCTCGAGCCGGTCGGTGGCACTCTCCACCAGACGGAGATAATCGATCCCCGCTTCATACGTAAAGATGTGGAAGTCGGCACCCGGCTTGAACCCGAGCACCGATTCGGGAGTCGGGACCGGACCCTGCGCCGCCAGGGAGGCAGGCAGAGTGATCAGCAGGAGCGCCGTGATGGAGAGCCAACCGGTGATCTTCTTCATGAAGAACCTCTCAGCAGGAGTTGTCGCAGGCAGATCAGCTCTCAGTTTTGTTCAAATCGGTCGATTCTACAAGTCTCATCAGGATCAAAATGGAACTCCTCCCGGACCGGTTCAGATCCGGTCGGGAGGAGCAGGTATTGCAGTCAGCGGTGAGAGATCGAAGACCGATCTCTTATTACCGGCTTACACCGCCCAGCAGCTTGTCGAGGATCTCATCCCAGCCGTCGGGCGCCGCCCAGCCTTCCTTGTGGAGAATCTTGCCGCCCTTCTCGATGATGTAGGCGCTGTTCGGCAGTCCCCCGTAGGTTTCACGGACGGCGTTATCTATCCCATCAATGACGATCGTGGTCGCCACCGTCAGTTCATCGCAGGTCCTCTGCGCCAGAGCTTGCCGTTCCTCATAGGTCTCCGGCTGTTTGATCGTCGCGAACTGCATCTGCTCCGGATGCGCCTCCCGCTGATAGAGGACGATGAAGGTCACTTTCCCTTCGTATTTCTCCCGCTGCTCCTCGACGACGGTTGCCAACCGTCGATAGGGAGGTCACGTGAAGGAACCGAATTCGATGACGACCGGTCCCTGCTCGTACGCTTCACTCAGCGTGAAGGTCTCGTCATTGAGGGTCTTCAGGGTGAAGTCGGGTGCTATCTCACCGACCTTCGGCTCACGCTCCGGGAACTCCGCGAACATCCCCCTCCCGCTCCGCGGTCGGCGCTGCTCCTGGGCCTGGGAGATGACAGGCAGAGATATGATAAGGATGAGAGCCAGCGGGATGAGACCGCTTCTCTTCATGGTGGTACCGATCACGACATGCCTCCGAATCAGGGTGGACTCTGTTCCCAAGAATACAACAGGTGGGTAGCAGATATCAATGGCAGTGCTAACTAAAGAGCGCTTTTCAGAAGGCTCTCGTTCAGGAGGCTCGCGCCCGCTTCGGCAGCAGACATCTCACGATCAGGCCCAGGAGCACTACCGCACAGATGATCGCGAAGAGACCGCCGGATCCCTCTTCCCGGGCCTGCACCCACCTCGTGATATCGAGGCCAGCCGCGGCATAGATCCGATTGAGGAGCCAGCCGAGCAGGAGGGCGCAGAGGGAGATCGAAACGAGATAGGCGACCGTAGCCTTCCGCCCCCAGTGCTTGAGAACCACGGTCAGGGTCGCCGCGTTGGTGGCCGGTCCCGCCAGGAGAAAGACCAGCGCCGCCCCGGGTGACAGCCCCTTCAGGACGAGCGCCGCGGCAATCGGGGTCGAGGCGGTAGCGCAGATATAGAGGGGTATGCCTACCACCAGCATCAGCAGCAGCGAGGTGAACTCCCCGCCTGGCCGTCCCGCAAAGAGGTCGGCCGGCAGCAGCCAGGTGATCACGCCCGCGACCGCCAGCCCGATCAGCAGCCAGCCGCCGATCTCGCTGAGCAGATCGTCGAAGGCGTAGGCGATCCCGGCCATCATACGGCGGAAGAACGATACCTCCGCCACGGTATCATCAGAACCGGACGAATCGCAGGCTGAAGAACCGCAACCATAGCCGGGCGCTTCGCCCTCCTCTTCATCTTCCTCCGCTGCGTCAGCTCCCGGCCCGGCTGTGACCTCGTCGGGAAGCGCGTTGATCGAGAGACCGGTGACCGTGGCGGTAAAGAAGGCGGCGATCGGACGGGCCACGGTCATGAGGGGATCGAGCAGGGCCCAGGTGATGGCAATGGAATCGACACCCGATTCGGGAGTGGAGACCAGGAAGGCTGCTGAAGCGCCCTTATCGGCGCCCTGTTTCCGGAGACTGATGGCGGTCGGCAGAACACTGCAGGAGCAGAGGGGCAGCGGGACGCCCAGCAGTGAGGCCTTGAGCACCGAGCCGGTACTCTTCGTTCCCAGGTGACGCGCCACCATGTCATCGGGCACGAAGGCCTTGATGATCCCCGCCGCCAGGAAGCCGAAGAGCACGAACGGCGCGGAATCGAGCAGGATCTGCCAGGCGGCAGTGATGATCTCTGTAACGGCTGCGGCCATCCCGACCTCCCTTCACTTCCAGAAGCAGAACCATGAGCGTAGTCATGTCAACCACTACCCGTTCCAACCATGCCGTTCCAACCATCCCGTTTGAGCCGGTTCCGGAGGTCGGGTATGATGCTGGCGAGGCAATACTCAATGAGCGCACAGACAGACCATAAGAAGAAACCCCAGCGTACCGTCAAGGATCGGGGCGCTGACTATTACCTGCGCGTGAAGATGGCGATCCTCATGGGTACCTGGGGATTCATATCCTTCTTCGTATTCTCTATCGCTTTCTCCATGGGCGGTGACCAACCCCTCGCTACGGTCTTCCGCATCATAGCCTTCACCAGTCCGGTCATCGGCTGGTTCTTCGCACCGTTCCTCGATACCGTTGTGCGGAAGAGCATCGGACATCTTTTCTGGCCGGAGAAAGGCCATACGGCGAGGGCCCACAGTGAGGGAGAATCCCTCATGCAGCGGCAGAAGTACGAGGAAGCGGTCGACTGGTTCACCGAAACGGTCATAAAAGATCCGAACGACTGGAAGGCGCAGCAGCGGATCGTCGAGATACTCAGCAACAATATCTTCGATGTAGAACGCGCCGCCGAAGCCCGTAATCGACTGCTCAAGATAGAAGGAGTCGGATCGGGCCTGTGGGTCGAAACAGCTCTCCGGCTGGGGCGTGACTGGGAGGACCTCGATCGCCCCGACCGCGCCATCAACACTTACAAATCGCTGCTCTGGAAGTACAATGAGGGCTACGATGGGGACGCCGTGCGGCAAAAGAATCCTTCTGTCAGCACTCCTCGTTTTGATTCCCGCCACCTCCCTGTTCGCCCAGGCGGAGGGATCAAAATGGAGTTCAGATCCGAACGGCGGACGGCTCCTCTTCGCGCCTACGGCCCGGATCGTCCCTGAGCGGAAAGCCGCCGTCACCCTCTATGAACTGATCATGCCGACCTTCAGTTATACGGTGAACGAACGGCACTCCTTTCGCGACCGAGACTGATGGAACCCGGTCATGGCTCATCTCCGGCAAACTGGCCCTGCCCACCCATCGGAATTTCGAGGCGGCGCTGGCCGGCATGACGGTCCTCGGGGGTGAGAATATCTGGGGGATGGTATACGGCGTGGTCACGATCGGGGATGATGCTCTCTCCCTGACCGGCGGGGCGGGTTACGCGTACTTCGAGAATTCTCTGGGTTTCGAAACCCTGACAGCCGACGGAGCGGCAGTATTGATCGGCGGTGAACTGCGCCTGGGGCCCACGGTAAAACTGATCAGCGAGAGTCACTTTCTGCCGGCTTCCGATCCGGTCATCTCGCTCGGATTACGGATCATCGGGGAGAGGCTCTCTGCCGATTTCGGGATGGGAGCGTTCAATCCCATTACCGATCCGAATCTTTTCCCTATCATGGTCCTGGCGTACAACTGGTAGCCGTCACCAACTTCCGGCGATGGCGGCGGCTGTTGTCCCCCGCCCGCTC
>JALGWK010000172.1 GCA_025774205.1 bacterium | reverse complement strand
AGAAGACCCGACAGCCGGCAAGGACCGCCCCCTGCAGGATCGCTTCGTTCCCTTTCACGAATCGCACCGGCATGGCTAACCCTCCTCCTTCTGCTTCTTCGGCTTCTTCGGCGGCTTGTAGACGGTGATAGCGCCGGGTTCGGGACAGGCATAGAAACAGACGCCGCACCCGGTGCAGCCTTCACCCGTGTATTCCGCCGGATGGTATCCGAGGTGGTTGAAGGACTCGGAAATGATGAGGACGCCGGTGGGACAGACATACGTGCAGAGATTGCACCCTTTGCACATCTCGGGATCGATGACGACATCGGGTCCGACGATGGCAGGGTCCTTATCGTCAGGCGCGCTGGACACTGGTGGATCTCCTCTCACCATGATGCAGTTCGAGCAGGCTCGCTGTGGCAAGATAGGAAATAATCCCAGCTTCGGGAAGAGGCAGGAGTGTAACCCGGCAGTGACATTTCAGCGGGTTTCGGTCGCCGATGAAAAGATACTCCCTTCCTCGACGTCCTGCAGGTCGGACTGGATGCAAGGCGAGGGCTCGGTTACTTTATTCGGATTCCATCATACTCCGACAACCCAGGGAATCTGTGTCCCCCGTTCACCGAGTGAGGCCACCATGAGCAAAGCAGCAGACTCCATCCTGAGACCGATACTTCCTGCGATCATGATCCTGTCGCTCGTTCTGGCGATCCCATCACAGGCTTACGCGCAGGGTCGTACACCCGAACAGAGAGTCGCATTCCAGGCCCTGACCGCGATCGAGGATCCGGCCGCCAGGATCGAAGCCGCCGAGGAATTCATCGGGAAATGGCCGCAGTCGGGCTACGTGGTCTCCTGTCTCCAGGTCGCGATGAGCTCGGCCGCCGAGATCGATCCGGAGTCTGATCTCGTCATCGATTATGCCGAACGTTATATCGAAGCGTACTCCTCACGGGGTGAAGCACTCGCCTTCGCGTACGCGGCGCGTCAGTTGATGGAACTCGGTGCCGGATCCGGGAAGGTAGATGAATACATCACCAGAGCGCTGGATCTGGTGGGAGACATCAGCAATCCCCGCGGCCAGTCATCGGTCTTTACGACCGCCGCGACCATCTTCGCCGCGAAGGATGATGTCGACCAGGCGATCGATTATCAGCGGAAGGCTATCGACCTCACCCCTCCCAATCAGCAGGGCAGAGCCAACGTCATCCTGGCCGGATACCTGGTGAAGGCCGGACAACTTGATGAGGCGGAAGGGTACCTCGTCAATGCCCTGCTGCAGATGCCGGACGACCAGACCGCGAGGGAAGCCTTCGACAGCCTCGCCGGTCAGAGAGCCCGGGGCAGAAACGTGGAATCATGGAAGGCCCGTGTACTCGGTGAGGGTGCCGATGTCATGCTCGCCGAATCCGAGGATGAAATGGGGACGAAGCAGACGCTCGCCGTCGCCTTCGCCAAACTCGGGGTACTCACCGACCGGGCGAATAGTTACGCCGAGGAGCTCGCCGCCTCGATAGGACCGGAATCCGGCGGAGCCGCCTTCCTGGCCGCCCGCACCGCTGTCGGCCAGGTCCGACTGGCCGCCGGAAACCACCGGGGAGTGTTCGAGGCCCTCGAACCGGTCAGGATGCTGGCGGGCCCCTACGACTATGAACTCCACCTGGCCCTCGGCACCGCGCTCGAGGTAATCGGTCAGGATGAGGCCGCCATCGCCGAGTACATGGAGACTGCGGCCCTGCTGAATTACCCGCCCATCATGGAGCGTCTCACGCCGCTCTGGGAGAAGGTTCATCCCGGAGAGAGCCTGGAAGACTACCGGACCAGACTGCGTGAACAACTCGAGTCGTGGCACCCTGAAGGGGCTTACGACGTACCATCCGACTGGACCGGCAAGGTGGTGCTGGCCGAGCTCTTTACCGGCGCCGAGTGCGGTCCCTGTGTAGCCTCCGACCTCGCCTACGACGGCCTGATCGCCTACTACCCGCGGACGGTCGCCGCGGTCCTCGTGCACCACCTCCACATCCCCGGTCCCGACCCGATGACCAATTCATGGACCGAGGACCGACGTGAATACTACGGCGCCGACGTGGTGCGAGGCACCCCCACCTCGATCTTCGACGGGACCGATTCATCAGTCGGAGGGGGCGGAGCGGCTGCCGGCAAGGGGAAGTTCGGCGCCTACGGCTGGACGCTGGAACAACACCTGGCGCAGGAACCGCTTCTCGCGATCGACCTGGAGGGCGACCTGGCCGGTGACGAGGTCGGGATGGATGTGAGGGTGGAGATCGACAACACCGAGCTGCGGGGGAACGAGAACCTGCGACTGCGGGTCGTGCTGGCCGAGAAGGAAGTTCACTACGAAGGCAGTAACGGCGTGGCCGAGCACCGGATGGTGGTTCGTGCTTTCCTGGGTGGAGCCGACGGTTACCAACTCCGTGCCGGCAAGAAGAAGACGAGGGTCCGGGACTCCCTCGATCTCTCCGTCCTTCAGAGCGATCTGCTCACCTACCTGACCGACTGGGAAGCGGAGAATACAGATCGATTCCGGAACGGCCCGGGCTTCAGCCGGAAGATGAACGAGATCGACCGGAGCCAGCTGGTTCTGGTAGCCTTCGTGCAGAACGATGAGACCAAAGAGGTGTATCAGGCGAGTGTTTTCGATCTGAGATAGAACTCGATCTGAGATAGAACCCGCGAAAATCAGGAGCAGACCATGACGAAGCGGAGACAGACCGATCGTCGGACGTTTCTCAAGGGCGCGGTCGCGGCAGCGGCCTCAGTCACGATCGTGCCCCGCACGGTACTCGGCGGAACGGGATTCACGGCGCCGAGTGATGAACTCACCAAGGGGATCATCGGTGTGGGCGGGATGGGGAGCGGTCACATCGATTACGAGGGCTCCCGACTGCTGGCGGTCTGTGACGTCGACAGCCAACACCTGGCCGGCGCCCTCGAGAAGGCGGGCCCGGGAGTGGACGGCTACCACGACTTCCGGGAGGTACTCGCCCGACCCGACATCGACATCATCCACATCGCCACCCCGCCCCACTGGCATGGCCTGATGACGATCGCGGCCGCCGAAGCGGGCAAGGACATCTGGTGCGAGAAGCCGATGACCCGCACCATCGGCGAGGGGAAAAAGGTGGTCGAGACGGTCCGTCGGAATGGCCGGATCTTCCGGCTCAATACCTGGTTCCGGTTCAGCGGCGGCTTTTACGGTATGCAGACCACCGTCAGTGAGATACGGAAGGTCGTGGAGAGCGGCATGCTCGGCTGGCCCCTCAAGGCCACGGTGAGCGCCTCCACGGGGTTCGACTGGAAGTTCTACTGGAGCGGGATGACCCACCAGGTGCCTGAACCGGTGCCGCCCGAACTCGATTACGACTTCTGGCTCGGCCCCGCTCCGATCAAACCGTACCACCCCCACCGGGTGCACGGCTCCTTCCGGGGCTACTTCGACTACGACGGCGGCGGACTCGGCGACATGGGCCAGCACTACATCGACCCGATCCAGTACCTGCTCAACAAGGACGATACCAGCCCGATCGAGATCGAGATCGACGCCCCGCAGCAGCACCCTGACGCGGTCGGTTCCTGGCGACGGATCACCTACCGATACGAGGACGGCTGCGAGATCATCCTCGACGGTGAGGACCGGGACAAGGACGCGGCCTACCTCGAAGGCCCGGACGGGAAGCTCTTCCGCGGCTTCACCTCCGACATCCCCGGCTTCGAGCAGAAGGTGGCCTCACTCCCCGAACCCGCCCCGCAGGTGACCGACTTCCACGAGGCGGTCCGGAACCGGCTGCCTTTCGCCCTGAATGAGCGGAACGGACACCGGTCGTGCACGATCGTCAACCTGGGTATCGTGGCACTTCAGCTGCGTCGGTCGCTCCGGTTCGATCCCGTTACCCAGCAGTTCATCGGTGACCCCGAGGCCGATCGCCTGATCGATCAGCCGATGCGGGCACCCTGGCACCTGTAGAGAGGAATGATCCGATGCATGCTCTGAAGAACCGTATCTTCGTTCCTCTCGCCACGGTCATGTTCGTCTTCGGTCTGGCTGCCTGCGCTTCGACCGGGCGCCTCGCCCCGCCCGATCCGGCGGTGGTGAGCATCACCCAATCGATGCCGGCCGAGGACACCGCCTCCGAAGACACCCTCTGCGCCCGCCTCGTGGAGACAGGTCCGGCCGCTATCGTCGACCTGGGACGGATGCTGGTCGCGTTGCCCGACACCTCGAATGATTCCGGTGCCCGATTCGCGCTGAGCGCCCTCAGCCGGTACGTCGGGCGTCCCGGGGCGGAGAGTGAACGCGCCATGTTCGCCATGGCCCTGCTCAAGGCGCTCGATGAGAGATCGGAACCCGATGTAAAGGCCTTCCTCATGAGCCAGCTGCAGCTCGCGGGTGGAGATGAGTCGGTCGGGACACTGGGCACCTATCTCGGCGATAAGCGGCTCTGTGAGCCAGCGACCCGGGCCCTGATCTCGATCGGCACACTTTCAGCCGAATTCGCCCTGATCGACGCCCTGCCCCGTTCCGGTGGGAAGAACACCATCACCCTCGTCAAGGCACTCGGGCAATTGCAGAGTCGGGCAGCGGTGTTCGAGATCTGGAAGTACACCGCCAGCAGCGATCGCGACCTGCGTGACGCGGTGCTGTACGCCCTGGCCAACATCGGACCGGTCTCCACCGGCGATCTGCTGGCCTCAGC
>JALGWK010000171.1 GCA_025774205.1 bacterium | reverse complement strand
CCTGGAAGTCCCGAAGGGGAGCGTGTTCGGTTATCTCGGCCGCAACGGATCGGGGAAGACCACCACCATCAAGCTCCTCCTCGACCTGATCCGCCCCACTTCCGGCAGTGCCAGCGTACTCGGCATCAACCCGCGTGAAGACGCGGTGGAGATGCGCAAGCGTATCGGATACGTGGCCGAAGGCCAGAAGATGTACGGCTGGATGCGGGTGAGCGAACTGATCCGCTTCACCAGCGGTTTCTATGAGACCTGGGACGACGACCTGGCGGAGAAGTACCTGAAGCGGTTCGAACTCGACCCCCAGGCGAAGGCGAAGACGCTCAGCAAGGGGCAGACCGCCCGTCTCTCCCTCCTGCTGGCGCTGGCCCACCGCCCCGAACTCCTTCTGCTCGACGACCCCACCATGGGACTCGATCCGATCAGCCGGCAGGAATTTCTCGGCGACATCGTCCGGGCCATCCAGGAGGAAGGCCGAACGGTCTTCTTCTCTACCCACATCCTGCAGGAACTGGAGCAGGTAGCCGACTGGGTCGGCATCCTCGACAAAGGGAAGCTGAGGATCGCCTCTCCGGTGGATGAGCTGAAGGCAAGTGTGAAACGATACGAACTTACCCTCGAGGGCCCCGCCCCGACCTCGATCGAGATGGACGGGGTCTACCGCACCGCTGCAAACGGCCGCGACCTGATCGTGACAGCCCGGGGCGAACCGGGCGTGATCGTGAGCCACCTCAGGCAGACCTACAGCCCGCTCAGCATCGAGGCTCACACCCTGAGTCTCGACGAGATCTTCGCCGAAGTTGTACTCGGATCGGGTGAGGGTGCCGCCGCCTACGTCCCGATCGTGGAGGAACAGATCCTGCCCGACGAGGATCCTGCTGATTCCCTGGAGTTCGCCGGATCGGGTTCGGGGGAGGTGGAGGCATGATATTCTGGAAGGAATGGCGGGTTCTCCGGGGACGCTTCGTCATGCTGGCTGCATTCTATGGTATCACTCTGGTAATGCTTCCGGTGGAGTCTCTTTTCATCGACGACATGTTCTATGTCATACCGCTCTCACTGCTCATCGCCGGGATCGCGCTGACCTTCATTCCGATGATCCTCGGAATGGATGCCTGGGTTGCCGAGCGTGATGAGGAGACCGAGGAGTTCCTCCTCAGCAAGCCGATATCCTGGCAGAGGCTCATCATCGCCAAGGTCGGTTTCCGGGCTCTGCTTACATTGCTGCTCAGCTCCGCGCTCCTGATTATCATCCTCGTCAGGATCGGAAACGCCTCCGGGGGGCTCCACCTCTGGACCAGACCGTATGTCGTCTGGTATGTCACCCTGTCAATACTCACCGCCCATACCATAATCATCGTGGTTACCGCAGCGGTATCGGCCCGGGCTCCCTATCAGAGCACCTCCCTGATCATCGGTGGCCTCCTCGGCCTGGTTGTCTGTGGACTGCCGCTGGTCATCAGTGCCTGGCAACTGCTCCATCTTCAGGCCCCGTGGACCACGTTCCTTCTCCTGATCACTCTCCTGTCGCTCTCAATGGTTCTGGCGTCGATCTTCTTCAGTCGTCTTGAGGCAGAAAGGAGTGTCTCATGAACCGGTGGTGGCTCGAACAGCAACGGAGATTCTGGTGGAAGGAATCCAGAGAGTCGATTGTATTCATCGGCTTGGCCTGGGTGGTCATCATCTTCCTCATGATCGGTCTCGGCATACCAAAAAGTGGGGAATCTTTCTCGAGGTACCTGTGGGGCTCGGAATTTCATTCGGGAGCCACGGCAATCCTCCTCTTCATCGCCATCTGTCTCGGAGTTACAGCGTACGCGGTCGAGGAAGAATCAGAGACCATCACCCCGCTGCTGGCCAAACCGATCCGACTGAATGACATCTTTGCGACAAAACTGGGAGTCCGCCTCGGCTGGCTCTTCGCCTCGATGCTCCTGCTCGGCCTCATCGAAATCTGGACCGGGGCATGGCCGATCGAATGGCGGATCCCTTCACCCGTCATGTTCGAACGATGGCTGAGCGGGGTGATGCTCTGTGTCATGGGTCTGGGTCTGGGACTCTATTTCGGCAAGACCCTCGGCCGGCAGACGTCGGCGCTCGTAGCCTCAGGCATGGTCTTCCTGGCAGGATTCATATACCTGACCATGAGTCCGTTGGGCTTCCTCTTTGAAGGGCCTGAAGGGGTGGATGGCAAGGATTACTACTGGATACGGGATATCCTCCTGCCGGGTCTGACCGGCACCATCGCGATCATCGCCGCCCTTTATGCACCCCTGGGTGAGCCGGGATTCATGGCACGACGCAAGACCATTGTCGGCACTCTGGCTATCACCCTCTATGCCTTGATTCTCTGGAGCTTCACAATTGTTCCACCCGATAAACAGTGGTACCGACCTGAAGTCTACCGACAACACCTGGTGGCCCGAACGGGGAGTCCCGAAGCAGGTATCGATGTACTGATTGACCGGTATCTGGAATTCGTAAATCCCGATATAGCCGATCAACCGGAGTTGGTTGCCGAAGGGATGATCAAGGAGGTATCGATCCGGAACGCGAGAACCGGCTACGACTACGAATTTTACGGCGGCATATACGGATCTATGGGTAATTCCCTGCTTGGACTGCCGCTGCTTCAATACGGGCCATCCATACAACGGGTGAAATTGGTGAACACCAGTTCCGACCTTGAGAGAATCGTCTCGGAGCACCGCAATCCGGACTGGTTCTCCCGCTGTCTTGAACTGGCGCAGGATAGATCTCGTACGATTCTCCAGCGCCTGACGGCGATCCATCTGGTCGGTGTTATCAACAATCCGGATCACACAGAAACCCTCGCTTCATTATTGACGGATCCGTCGGATCAGGTGCAATTCATGGCCGCGCTCATGCTGTATGGGCGTGAAGATCCCCGGGGCATAGAAAGAATCCAGGCGATCCTGAGCGATGGGGAGCATGAAGAACTCATGATTCACTTCGCCACCAGGACCTGGCCATGGAGGCTCGATCTTGGAGAGGCCTTTGGTGACCTGATGCGCGACCTGGCAGTGTCGGAGCAGTACAACGGTTATCGTCGGGCCGGCCGGGGGTGGCTCCAGAAGTACGGCACTGTGGCAGACGCGGATCTTGTCAGACGCTCGCTCTGGCTCGGCCAACGGAATAATTACCGGGATCCATGGGAACCAGAAAGAACCCCTGATGACATTGAGATCCTCCTCTACCTGAAATCATGGGGGGCCGAGAACTATCTCGACCAATTGTGGCAGCATGCCAGTGCTGCTGTCGCTGAAGTGGAAGCTATCCTTTCGGTTATCGAAGAGATCCCGGAGCGGGACCGCAGTTCACGAACCAGACGGAACCGGCTCACCGATGCGGATCGGTGGGCCCTCTCACGCTGGAACACCTCTCGTCGCGAGAGCGCCGATTACCTGCTGCAACTCATCAGGGAGGGTGAAAGTGATGCCGTAGCGGTCTGGCGTCACCTCCGGTCTGTCCTCTCCAGGGACCAGTTCAACTACGTCTATCGGTACTACGGCGATTACATCCTGGCTGAATTGCCCGCTCTCGGGGAGTACGGATTCCAGGTCCTCCAGGAGGTTGCTACCGACCGGAGGGAGCCCATCCGGTTCAGGTTCCAGGCCAACTTGATGCTCGCTTACTACGGATACGAGGAATATCACGAGCGTGTGTTCCAGATGCTCGAGATCTATAAGCTCCATAAAGACTTCTACTATGGATCCACAATCCGGGGAGCAGCCCAGATCATGGTCGCACGGGGACACCAGCGGTACGTGGAGATTGTCATCGATTACTGGTGGAACGAGTTTCAGAATGACCGCGTCGGCTTCGATGCCTTTGGCGGAACCAGCTTCGGCACCATCGCCCACCTGGAGGAACTTACCGGGAAGAATTATGGCTGGGATGTCAGGGCCTGGAAGAAATGGTGGGATCGGGAAGGGATGCATATCGCCGCTGCTGGAAACAACAACTAGATCCTGCTATTCCGCTGTCACCTGAAAAAAGGCCCCGCCGGTTAGCGGGGCCTTTTTCTTTTCCGTAATCCCTGATCAGCGCTTTCGGTCTGATCCTGTCATGACCGGTTCGGTGCTTCTCCCCTGTTCAGCGACTTCGCGGCGGCGGGAATACGATTACGTAGTCCAGCTCGGCCGGCCACATGAAGCGGTCGGAACTGGTCGGGAAGAACTGTGAGAGATAGCTGATCTGGCCGTTGGCGTGGTTCCGGAACTGCGGATCACCCTTGGCCTTCTCGTAGTAGTCGTCCGCGATCCGCTTCATCAGCGTCCGGTAGTCGTACTTCATCTTCTCGATCTCAAGATCGGGGTAGGCCACCGCGAATTGACGGAGTGCCCACAGCACCGCGGCGTCACCCATCACCCGGTTGGCGTAGGGGTGGTTGGCGTCGATGGCCAGCGCCCGCTTCGCCTCCTGGATGGTGTCATCGATCCGCCGCTGCTGGTAATAGACGTCGGCGATATCGCAGATCGTCTCGATCCGCTGCGGTTCGACCGCGAGGATCCGACGGTAGGCGCTGACGGCCTCGTCCCAGTCACCCCGGCGGCGATGTTCAGTGCCGAGCATGCTCAGGGCGTAGAGGTCGTCGGATCGCACGGCCAGGTACTGGTTCACGTAGTCGAGATGCTCGTCGAACAGGGCCCGGGACAGCTTGTGCCGCGCCATGTCGAGGTAGTATGC
>JALGWK010000519.1 GCA_025774205.1 bacterium | reverse complement strand
ATTACCGAAGCGTTCCTGAAGGGTATCACCCTCGCCAGCCGCCACTGGAAAGCCCTGCTGGTGGTCTACGTACTCAACCTGCTGCTGGCGATCTCCCTCGCGGTACCGGTCTACCACGCTGTCGACGGTGCCCTTTCACAGACCGAATCCGCGGACCGGATGGCCGAAGGATTCGACTGGCTCTGGTACCAGGAGTTCACCGCCTCGCGCGACGCCGGGACCGATCTCTCGGCCACGATCGCGCCGTGGCAGTCGGGCCTCGCTCCGCTGATGCGCAACTTTGAAGGCTACGTGCGCGGCACCCTTCGCGGTTCTCTCCCGCCCGGTCTGGCCTGGGTCGGGATCATCTACCTGCTGTTGACCACTCTCCTGACCGGGGGGATCCTCGGCCTCTTTGCCGAAGAGGGGAGTCGTTTCACCTTCCGCTTCTTCTTCGACAGGGCCGGCCGCTACTTCCTCATGCTCGCCGGGATACTGCTGGTCGCCCAGATCTTCTACTGGCTGTTGTGGAACCCGCTTGCAGGCGCCCACCAGGGTCTCGTCGCGGCTATCAGGTCGGAGGCAGCCACGGAGTGGACACCGGTACTGGTCGACTGGGTCGGGGTGGCGATCATGATGGTCCTGGCCTTCGCCATCCACATGGTGATGGATTACGCTCGCATCGCCGTGGTGGCGTGGGAAAGGATGGGCCTGGTGCCCTCGCTGCTGGGAGCCCTTGGTTTCTGTCTTAGGAATCTCCGAAAGACACTCGGCCTCTTCTACCTGACCACCCTGCTGGCAATCGTTATCGCGCTACTCTATGCCCTCCTGGTGAAACTGGGAGGTGGCGCGAGCACCATGCAGCTCCTGGTCCTCCTCATCGTCCAGCAGCTCGCTCTTCATCCTCGGTTCGATATGGATCCGGATGGTCTACCTGGGAAGCCAGATGGCATTCTACCGGGGCACGATGAACATGCCGACATGGGCGACACCCTCCGGCCCCGCGCCTGATGGTCTCGAGGATGAAGTGGAGATAGAGGAAGCCGCCCTCCTATATAGAGGCCGATCCTCATCCCCATCCCCGACAGTCCGAGCTCAGGCGCGCCGGTGATGGCCTGGCCATTCTCTTTCAATTTGCCGGCCCCGATGGTCGCCAGCTGGTACGTCGCCGCCAGGTCGATGGCGAAGACCGGCATGAACCAGTAGCGGAGCGTCAGACACGGCTCGAAGAGAAAGTACTTCCCGCTGATGGTGGTGGAGGTGGCCAGCGACGCGGCATCGACCGGGCCGGAGAAACCGGTGTCAAAATACTGCCAGGCCGAATCCCAGGTACCGGCGGCCTCCGGCCGCCTGACCAGTCGGAGGTCGAGTCGCCCCATACCGATGGTCCCTCCGAGGGTGAGTTTTATTCTGCCGAAGGCTTTCAGGTAACCGATGGAAAGCCCTCCCTGGGAGATATCGAGGCGCGCCTCACGCAGAATGCCGCCCGAGACCGCGCTCATTTCAACGGTTCCTCCCACCGAGTATCCGCCGATCCAGATCTCCCCGGCGTTGATGCTCCCCCCTCCACCCCGCAGGGTGATCCAGTTGGAGAGCGGATCGAGCCCCATCGCGGTCAACCGGGTGTCGATCTCGGGAAGATCGATCGAGATCATCGATACGTAAGCCGCCCCCCCGGCGCCGAAGGCCTGGGGAGCCATGAATCCGGTCTCGAGATTCTGCGCCGCTGGGGAAGAAAGCGGGATCAGCAGGGTAGTGATTATCAGGCCGGCACGGACTGGAAGTGACATGCAGATTACTCCTTTGCCTTGCTCACGGGCCGTCGAGTCAGCATGTTCCACCCTGATCAGGGATCGAACAATACTACAAACCAGAAGAACGGGTTCAGAAACATGTCAGCAAAAGCATTCGTTCTCGTCAATGTGGAACCGGGGGTTGTCAGTGAAATAGTCACCCGGCTCAGGGACGCTGTCCACATCAAGTCTGCCTATATGGTCACAGGACCCTATGACGCGATTGTGGAAGTCGAGGCGGAAGACTACGCTCGGATTGCGGAAATCGTCGAAGAGGAAGTGAGGAAGATGGAGGGCATCGAGAAAACGATGACTCTGGTGGTATTCTAGGCACCAGGATTCCAGGAACATGCTGGAGGAGAGACTTCAATGGCTATCAAGAAGGAAATGATCGATGATGTGGCGGTTCTCACCCTGAAGGGGAAACTGATGGGCGGACCGGAGACTTCTGCTATCCACGACATGGTCAAGGAAATCGTCGAGGGTGGAACGAAGAAGGTCGTCCTCGATCTTACCAAAGTGACCTGGCTCAACAGTACCGGCCTGGGCATGATCATGGCTTCCAGCACCACGNATCGCGGGTCTCCAGGACAAGGCCCGGGGGCTTTTCTCGATCGCGAAACTGGACACGGTGTTCCAGATCTACGGAACGGCCGAGCGCGCCGCTGCTGACTTCTAGAGCGCACCAGCCCGGATGAACCGCACCCTGAAATGGATCCTGGTCTTCACCGGCCTGGGTCTTCTGATATATCTCCGGTCCTCCACCGACCTGATCAGCCAGGTCCCCGGCGAGGATGACTTCGGAATCTGGTCGATCGTTCCCGCCGCGCTGACCCTGATCCTCTGCTTCATAACCAAAGAGGTGGTCTCGGC
>JALGWK010000170.1 GCA_025774205.1 bacterium | reverse complement strand
CTTCGCCGAACAGACCGCGAACGCCGCCAGGGAGCAGCTGGCCTCCACCGAACAGCTCGAGGTGCCGTCACCCGGGTGGGACGCGGCCGGCACGACCAGGACTGTCGAACGGGTCCTCCTGATCCATGACCGGACAGAGATCCGCACCCTCCTGTGGGACTATGTTGGTCTCGTCCGCTCACGCGACCGCCTCGAGCGGGCGGCCAGACGACTCACCGTCGGGCGGCCAGACGACTCACCGTCATCGCCCAGGAAACCGAGCGATACTACCGCTGGACCAGGCTGACCGCGGAACTGCTGGAACTCCGGAACCTCTCCCAGGTGGCGCTTCTCATCACCAACGCCGCCCGTAGCCGCAGGGAGAGCCGGGGACTCCATTTCGTGACCGACTATCCCGACCGGGACCCGACGCTGGATGGTAAAGACACCTTCGTCACATTCGACTGGACTGTTGTCAGCCCCTGAATACAGATTCACAACCATGACCACTGAAATCCCCTCAAGATCCTTCATTGCCGTCCTCGACTTCGGGGGCCAGTACGCTCACCTGATCGCCAATCGTATCAGGCGGCTCGGCATGTATTCGGAGATCGTGCCGCCCGACGTCGACGCGGCGGTCCTGGAACATGCCGTCGGCATCATCCTCTCCGGTGGACCGAGCAGCGTCTACGATCCAAGTCAACCGCCTTACAACGCTGAACTCTTCGAATACAATCTGCCGATGCTGGGACTCTGCTACGGGCATCACCTGCTGGCCCAGCAGCTTGGGGGGCAAGTCGCCCGCGGTGAGGTGAGGGAATTCGGGACCGCGACCCTGAGGATCGCCGCCGGGGAAGGCCCCCTGCGCGGACTCTCCGACCGGGAAGAGGTCTGGATGAGTCACGGGGACCAGATCGTGCAGCTGCCCGACGGCTTCGAAGTTCTCGGCTCCACCGAGGACTGCCCGATCGCCGCGATGGGGGATTCCACCCGTCACAGGTACGGTTTCCAGTTCCATCCCGAGGTGACCCATACCCCGAACGGCATGCGGATGCTGGAGAACTTCATCGATCTCTGCGGGGCACCACGGGAGTGGAACGTCGGTGACTACATAGATGAGATAAGCCGGGACATAGCCGACCAGGTCGGAGATGACCGGGTGCTGCTGCTGGTCTCGGGCGGAGTCGACTCTACCGTCTGCTTCGCTCTGCTGAACCAGACAATCGGACCGGAGCGGGTGAAGGGGGTCCACATCGATAACGGTCTGATGCGGAAGAACGAGTCGCGTGATGTGATCGCGGCCTTTTCCGATTTGGGCTATGACAACCTGGAACATGTAGACGCGGTCGACCGTTTCCTCACCCCGCTCGAAGGGGTGACCGATCCGGAGGAGAAGCGGAGGATCATCGGCCGGATGTTCGTCGAGGTCGCCAGTGACCAGCTGGGCGGGATCGACCTGGAGGAGGGCTGGCTGCTGGCCCAGGGGACCATCTACCCCGACACGATCGAAACGGGTGGTACGAGGCACGCCGCCACCATCAAGACCCACCACAACCGGGTCGAGGAGATCGAGCAGCTCATCGCACGGGGGAAGGTCATCGAACCGCTCGCCCACCTCTACAAGGATGAAGTCAGGGAAGCGGGGATGGCACTCGGTCTGCCCGAGGCGCTCGTCTGGAGACATCCCTTTCCCGGTCCCGGGCTGGGAGTGCGGATCCTCTGCGACAGCGGTGCCGAGATCATGGAGGATGAGCGCGTCTTGATGGCTGAGGCGGAGGCCCGCGCCGCTGAGATCGCGGCCGGGGCAGGCTACGACGCACGGGTTCTGCCGACCAGGTCGGTCGGTGTCCAGGGTGACTACCGGACCTACGCCCACCCGGTCATGCTGAATGGCGGGGAGCGTGAGTGGCGAGCCCTCGAGGACGTCTCCACCCGGATCACCAATGAGATCAGGGAGATCAACCGGGTGATCTATTCGGTAAGCCGTAACGACCCGGGTCAGCTCATCACGAGGGCTGCCTCTGTCACACCCGACCGGCTCTCGCTGCTTCAGGAAGTTGACGCCATTGCCATGAGGATACTCACCACGGCCGGACTCGATCGCAGTGCCTGGCAGCTGATCACCGTCCTGCTGCCGCTTGGTCCCGCGTCAGGCGGGGAATGCGTCGTCCTCCGTCCGGTTTACAGCACCGAGGCCATGACCGCGAAGTTCGCCGATCTGCCTTGGTCGACGGTGGATGAGATGGTCCACGGCATCGAGGCGTTGACCGGCATCTCCTCGGTATTTTACGATGTGACCCACAAACCGCCCGCCACGATCGAATGGGAATGAGGAGTTGACGACAACCAATTCCTGCGTACTTTTACTCAACTGATATCAGCATGGCAGTCGCTCCGGTATTGAGCGAAAATGACCAGACCCCTGCCAAAACCCGAGCTGTAAAGGATGTGGTAACAGTGGCTTACGTTCAGGTCCGTGATAATGAGAGCTTCGAGAAGACCCTCAAGCGTTTCCAGAAACAGGTAAAGAAGGAGGGGATCACGACCGATCTTAAGCGCAAGCGCTACCACCTCAAGCCGTCAGAGCGCAAACACCAGCGCAAGCTCAGCCAGAAGCGGAAGCAGCGGAGACGCGCCACGAACGACAAGGTCTGAACCGTTGTGACATGCTGGCTGTACCCCGGTTTCCCTGCTGAAACCGGGCTTCGGGGCCGTCCTTCAGGACGGCCTTTTCATTTTCCTTTTGATATTCCGGAGAGTTTCGACCGTCTGATCCAGTCGCTTCCGGCGACTGGTACCCGGGGATGAAACTGCAGAAAATCTGCCCTCAACCAGGGCTCTTTCTGTCTCTGTTCCGTGGTTCATTCCGACAAACAGGATATTCAGACCTGACACTCCAATAGTGCCTTGCCTGGAGCCATGTCCTGTGTATGTTGGACCGCATCTACACTACCGGCGAATAACGGAGGTATCGACCCTGTCGTGAGCACCGCAACCACTTCCGAAGCCACCTTTGCCAGAGGCATACATCCCCCTGAGGAGAAGCATCTGGCGGAGGAGATGCCGATCGAAATCCTGCCGATCCCGGCTGAAGTCAATATCCCGCTGCTGCAGCACCTCGGAGCTCCATGTGAGCCCCTGGTGGACAAGAAGCAGGAGGTGCAGCTGGGGGAGAAGATAGGAGAGGCAACAGGATTCATTTCCTCGCCTGTCCACTCCTCGATCGACGGCAAGACCAAGAAGGCAACCGTTACGACCCTGCCGAACGGCCGGCACGTGCCCATGATCCCGATCACGGCCGCGGCCGAACAGTCCCTCTCCGGCCAGGCTCTCTTCGATGACTTCTTCGGTGGAGAATGGCCCCGTGACGGGCTGGACACCCACACCTCGGAAGAGATCTCCAAAGCCGTGCTGGAAGCGGGGGTTGTGGGACTGGGCGGGGCGGCGTTCCCGAGCCACGTGAAGATGGCCAGGAACGAGGAGACTCCGATCGAATACCTCCTCATCAACGGCTGCGAATGTGAGCCGTACCTGACCGCCGACTACCGCATGATGGTGGAAGCGGCCGACGCGATCATCACCGGCACCCTCCTGGCGAAACACTCGACCGGTGCCCGGGAGGCCCGCATCGGCGTCGAGAACAACAAGCCGAAAGCGATCGCTGCCCTGCGGAAGGCGGCCGAGGGTACCGGGATCATAGTCCAGTCGCTGAAGACAAAGTACCCGCAGGGCGCCGAGCGCCAGCTCAGTGTCGCGATGGTTGATCGTGAGGTGCCCACGCTTGGCCTGCCGCTCCACGTCGGCGTTGTCGTCCAGAACGTGGGCACGATCGCAGCCATCGCCAGGGCGGTTCTGCGCGGCAAACCCCTCACGCATCGGGTGGTTACGGTTACCGGCGCCGGCATCAGGGAACCGAAGAACCTGCTGGTGCCGATCGGTGTGAGTTATCGGGTCCTGATCGAACACTGCGGCGGGATGACCGAGGACGCCGCCAGGGTCGTTTCGGGCGGACCGATGATGGGCTTCACGGTCGGGAATCTCGACGCGCCGGTCACCAAGGGGACCAGCGGCGTGACCGTTCTCACCCACGAGGATGTCAGGAGTTCAGCGGAAACAGCCTGTATCCGCTGCGGACGCTGTGTGGACGCCTGTCCCCTCAATCTCGTGCCGACCAAGATCGCGCTGGCGGCGAGGGTGGGGAACACCGAGGTAATGGAGCGGTATTACCTGCCCGCCTGTGTGGAGTGCGGGTGTTGCGCGTACACCTGTCCGGCGAGCATCCCACTTGTCCAGCTGGTGCGGATCGGCAAGATCCAGTTAAGCAAAAAGTAAACGAACACAGTCACGGAAGAGCCGAATCTGATGGTGGAACCAGAAGCACGGAACAACCCGGACGACGCGACGGAGGAGCCGCAGGCAGCTCCTGAAGAGCCAAAGGCCGAGCCGAAGGAGCCGGAAGGCCCTGTGGTCGGCAACATCGTCGCGCCCTCACCCCATCTCTCCGATACCTCGGTTACCACGAAGGGGATGATGATAGACGTCCTCATCGGTCTGGCGCCGGTGATGCTCGCCTCGATCGTCGTCTTCGGCTGGTATTCGGTCATTCAGGTGGGGATCTGCCTCATCACTGCCCTGATCGCGGAGTCGGTCTTCACGCGGATGACCGGCAAACCGATCCCGATCGGGGACTTCTCGGCGGTCATAACGGCGGTGATCCTCGGCCTCTCGCTCCCCTGGAGCGCACCGTGGTATGTGCCGGTCATCGGAACCACGGTCGCGATCGGAATCGGCAAGACGGTCTTTGGCGGGCTGGGTCAGAACATCTTCAACCCGGCCATGGTCGGACGGGCCTTCTTCGTGATGATCAGCTTCGCGCGGGTGATGGGCGCTGGTGCCTACGTCCGGGCCGGCGAAGCGCTCGAAGTGGTCACGCAGGCCACGCCGCTGGCAGCCGCCAAGGAAGCAGCAGGCGCGATGACCGATCTGCCCTCCCTCTGGCCGCTTTTCGTCGGAACCCACAACGGCTCGCTTGGTGAGACGAGCGCCCTGGCGATACTGCTCGGCGGGCTCTATATCTGCTGGCGCCGTTCGGCGTCCTGGGAGATCCCGGTGGGGGTCATCGGAGCGACAGCCGTGTTAGCCGGTTTCGCCAATCTCATCAACCTCACCGATCTCTCCATCATGCACCACCTCTTCGGCGGAGCGCTCCTGCTGGGCGCCTTCTTCATCGCCACCGATCCCGTCACCAGCCCCCTGAGTCCGAAAGGGAAGCTGTGGTTCGGCGTTGGGATCGGCTTTTTCGTGGTGCTGATCAGGATGTTCACCGGCTACCCCGAAGGGGTGATGTTCGCTGTGCTCCTGATGAACTCTGCTGTGCCGTTGATCAACCAGTGGACCATC
>JALGWK010000169.1 GCA_025774205.1 bacterium | reverse complement strand
GCTACAAGACGGGCCTTGTTATGTCTGCTTGCCGCGCCATTCGCGGTCACGGTCGAAGGGATGCCCGCCCGTTCCAGTTCGACAGTGATCTCCCATCTCAAACCGTATGTATTCGAGGCCGCGGAGACGAAACGGATCCGGTCGGCCCTTGTATCCGGCTCTTCGATGCTGACTGCTGTTTTCGTGACCGTTTCGATGTCCACATCGCCAATCTGCGCGATGCTCACCTTCTTGTGATCGACCCGGATGTCGTGGTTGCTCAGAATGATGGTTTCCACGTCCCGGACGATCTGCTTCGGCGGCCGTTCACTGGTCGCCACGATATGGACTTCGTCGATCTCGATTCCATCGGGGGAGAGCACAACGTTTGCAGAGACGACACCGTTAAGCATCCGGATGTCATTTTCTATCTTTTCCACTACTTCCTGCATTGGCTGGCCCTTATTGATCCCCGTTGAACCTCCTTGCAGCAGGGTTGCCCACTTTACTCCCTGCTGAATCAGCATGTCAAATCCATAGTACACAAAAATGAAGCATAAAAAAACCGCCTAGTTGTCTTAACGGGGCGGTGTTCCGCACATTCAGGTACTGAATGCCGGATGATCACTGGAATACCAGCTGTATGCAACGACTCAGACCTCCAGGATCTGTTCTTCTTTCTTCTTCAGCAGCTCATCCACCCGCTCGATGTGCTTGTTGGTCAGTTCCTGGATGCGGTCGAGCGTGCGGTGCATGTCATCCTCACTGATCCCGCTCTCTTCCTTCTCGGTCTTCTTGACCTGGTCGTTCGCGTCGCGCCGGATGTTTCGGATGGCCACCCGCCCCTCCTCGGCGTACCGATGGGATACCTTGACGAGTTCCTTCCGGCGCTCTTCGGTGAGACTGGGGATGGGGATCCGGATAATCTGTCCGTCATTGGAGGGATTCAGTCCGAGATCGGCCGCGACGATCGCTTTTTCAATCGGACCGACGAGCGATTTATCGAACGGATTGACGATCAACAGGGTTGCGTCCGGGGTTCCGATATTGGCAACCTGGTTCATCGGTACCAGAGAACCGTAAGCATCGACTTTCACATGCTCCACGATCGCCGGTGTCGCCTTCCCGGTGCGCACCTTGGAGAGTTCTTCCGCCATCACGCTGACAGCCTTGTCCATCCGTTCCTTGGCGTCTTCATATATCAGGTCAAGCATCAACCGTCTCCTGGACCAGGGTCCCGAGATCCTCGCCTTCGATGATCCGTTTCAGATAACCGGCTTGTGTGAAGTTGTATACCAGAATCGGGAGGTTGTTGTCCATACAGAGCGAGACCGCGGTGGCGTCCATGACATGGAGGCTCTGCTTCAGGATATCGAGATAGGTCAGCCGTTTGTACAGCTCGGCATCGGGTTCGGTCACCGGATCAGCGGAATAGACGCCATCGACCTTGGTACCCTTGATGAGAGCGTCACACTGGAGCTCAACCGCTCGCAGGGAAGCTGCCGTATCAGTGGTGAAGTAGGGGTTCCCGGTCCCGGCGCCGAAGATGACTACCCGTCCCTTTTCGAAGTGACGGGCCGCTCGACGCTGGATGAACGGTTCGGCGATCTCATGCATCTCGATGGCAGTCTGGATCCGGGTCTGGATATCGACCTGCTCGAGAGCGTTCTGCAGCGCCAGGGCGTTGATGACGGTAGCGAGCATACCCATATAATCGGCGCTCACCCGGTCGAGGCCATTCGATGAAGCGGAGATCCCGCGGATGATATTGCCGCCCCCGATGACGATGCCCACCTGGACACCAAGATCGAAGACCTCCTTGATCTCGCTGGCCAGGTAGGTAGCCCTGGTGGGGTCGATAACGTAGCCCTGTTCACCGGCGAGTGCCTCGCCGCTGAGTTTCAGCAGGATTCGGTTGTATTTCAGTGCCATTCAGCTACCCGTACGCCGTGCATTCCGGCTCGGCAGGGATGAGGGGTGTCGAGGGATCTCCCTGACAGGCCTGAATGATCCTCTGGTTCAGTTGCTCTCCCCCAGAGCGAATCGAGCGAAACGCGCGATCTGGATGTTCTCACCCAGACTGGCGATGGTCTCCTTGAGAAGGTCCTCGATCGACTTGTCACCGTCACGAATCCACGGCTGCTCAAGCAGACAGACCTGCTTATAGTACTTCTCGATCTTGCCCTCTACAATCCGGTCCACGATGTTCTCGGGCTTGCCTTCGTTGAGCGCGGCTTCCCGGTAGATCTCCTTCTCCTTATCGATAAGGGCCACATCGACCTCTTCGCGGGAGATGAACATCGGGGTGGTCGCGGCGATATGCATGGCGATCTCGGTGCAGAATGCCTTGAAATCATCGGTGCGAGCCACGAAATCGGTCTCACAGTTGATCTCGGTCAGCACACCCAGTTTGTCACCCTGATGGATGTAGGAGATGACGACACCTTCGTTGGCCGCCCGTGATGCCTTCTTATCCGCCTTCAGGACCCCCTGCTTCCGGAGGTACTCTCCGGCCTTCACCAGGTCACCATCACACTCCTGGAGCGCCTTCTTGCAATCCATCATTCCCGCACCAGTCTTGTCACGCAACTCCTTCACCAGCGGCGCGGAAATCTGTGCCTCACTCATGACCAGCCCTTTCTGAAAATCAATTGTCCTGCGGCAGTCAATCCGGATGAATCCCCGGACAGATGCCTGTTTCTGAACCAGTAGTGAAACGAACGCTACTTTTTAGCCGGGGTGCTCTCTTTGATCTCTTCAACCCGGATCTTCGCGGGGATACCGATCTCTTCCCCGTCCTCACCGGCTTCCTTGAGCAGCTCGGGCTTCACCTTCATCAGGCCCTCGATCGCGGCGTCCGCGATCGCGCCGGTGATCAGGCGGATCGAGCGGATCGCGTCATCGTTACCGGGGATCGGGTGATCGATCGGATCGGGATCGACGTTGGTATCCACAATCGCGACCACGGGGATATCGAGTTTCCGGGCTTCGTTGACGGCGATGTATTCACGCTTGGTGTCGACCACGAAAACGACCCCGGGCAGAGTGCCCATATCACGGATCCCACCCAGTGCCCGAGTCAGCTTGAACTGTTCACGAGTGAACTTGAGGATCTCTTTCTTGGTGAACCCATGTTCGGTTTCATCAGCGGGGGCTTCGATATCGATGCCTTCGAGGAGCTGGTCGAGCTCTTCCATCCGCTTCAGCGAACGCCTGATCGTCTGGTAGTTGGTCAGCATGCCTCCCAGCCACCGTTCGGTGACGAAGGGCATGTGACAACGCTCGGCTTCTTCCCTGATGATTCCCTTGGCCTGCTTCTTGGTACCGACGAAAAGGACCTTCTTGCCGCCGACAACCGTGTTGCGGGCCAGTTCGATCGCCTCATCCAGGTGCTTCTTGGTCTTCTGGAGATCGATGATGTAGATGCCGTTCCGCTCGGTGAAGATGAACTTCTTCATCTTCGGATTCCACCGATGGGTCTGGTGTCCGAAATGGACACCAGCCTGTAGAAGATCCTGAATAGATACTTCAACCATACTGGAGCCTCCGAGGAGGTTGTGTGTGTTATTCCTCCGGTTCCGTCATATCCCTGCTACCCCGGGGGCGAAGAGCTGCCCTCGCCGGGGACACAGCGGCGGGATCAGAAACCGTGCGAGCTCATGGGTACGTATTCCCGGCCGGTCGTTCCCGACCCACAGCCGACGCACGCCAATGGTCCGGATTGGCGGTTACCGCTTGCTGAACTGGAACCGCTTGCGGGCTCCGGCGAGCCCGTACTTCTTCCGTTCCTTCTCACGCGCGTCGCGTGTCAGGAAACCCTTATCCTTCAAAGGCTGGTGGAATTCACCGTCAAATTTAACGAGCGCCCTGGCGATACCGAGCATGATCGCGTCGGCCTGACCGCTCAGCCCTCCACCCTTCACGCTGCACTTGAGATCGAATTTCTCGGTGACTCCGACGAGTTCGAGGGGACGGACCAGATTCTTCCTCAGTACCAGGCGGGGCATGAATTCTTCAAAGGTCCTGCCATTGATGGTGATCTTGCCCGAACCTTCGGGATAGAGACGCACACTCGCTGAAGCTTCCTTGCGACGGCCTGTGGCTGCGATAAACTCAACTGACATTACCTGGTCTCCTGCTACTGCAATTCGCGTGGTTTGGGCTGCTGCGCCTCATGCGGGTGATCGCTTCCGGCGTATACGTGCAGCTTGGTCAACATCTGCCGTCCGAGAGGTCCGCGAGGAAGCATGCCCTTGATGGCGCCCCGAACGACCTTGTCCGGCTCTTTCTCCATACGATCCTTGAGCGTCGCAGTACGGAGGCCACCGGGCCAGCCGGTGTACCTGGTGTAGACCTTCTGCTCCATCTTGTTGCCGGTGACGCGAATCTGGTCGGCATTCACGATGATGACGTGATCACCTGTATCGAGATACGGCACGAAGTAGGGCTTCTCTTTGCCCCTCAGTATCGAAGCGACCTGGGTAGCCAGTCGCCCGAGTACCATTCCTTCAGCGTCGATAACGAACCACTCGCGCTCTATGTCATTCGGCGTCGTACTGAACGTCTTCATGAACGGATTCCGTGATAATCGGCCGGTGGGGAGAGTCCTGAAACAACCTGTCTGCAAGGACTTCTGTACAACGACCCTGTGAATTCCAGACGAAGTAAAGTATGGTCTGGTCCGGCAGGCGTCAAGATGAGAGCGAGATTGAGAAAAGTACTTCCTCCACTACATTCTGCCGGCGAAGAGCGTTAG
>JALGWK010000010.1 GCA_025774205.1 bacterium | reverse complement strand
GCGGCGCTGCTGATCGTTGCCCTGACCGGCGCGAACGCGTTTGCCCAGAACCTCCCCCTGACCGGGGCGGAGAGGGCGGAATGGAGCCGACACACCTCCCACGAAGAGCTGGTGGAGTTCCTCTTCGAGGTTCAGTCGATGACCGACAACATGCTGGTGAAGCAACTCACCACCACCGCCGAGGGTCGAGGCGTCTACCTGGTCATCCTGGGTGACCCGCCCACCGCTACCCCCGGCACCGCCTGGTTCTCCGGCAAGCCCACCGTCTGCCTCGTCCAGAACGTCCACGGCGGGGAACTGTCCGGACGGGAGGGCGGCCTGCAGCTGATCCGCGATCTGGCCCTCGGGGAGCTGAAGCCGCTTTTGAAGGACATGAATGTCCTGATCATCCCCAGCATCAATCCTGACGGTTCGAACCGCCAGCCGCGGCCGACCCGGTCGAACAGTCTCGGTTACGACATGAACCGGGATTACGTGGTCATGGAGACCAGGGAAATCTCGACCGTCGTCGAGGACGTGCTCACCGAGTGGTGGCCCGACATCCACGTCGACACCCACAATGGCGGCTCGCGTCCGTACAACCTGACCTACCAGACGACCCTCCACCCGGCCGCCGACCGCGACATGATTGACCTGGCCAACGGTCCGATGTTCGAGGCGGTCAAGGACCACATGGAGGCCGAGGGACTCAAGTTCTTCTTCTACTCCGGACCGCGGCAGGACCAGGAGACAGGAAAGTGGTGGTGGGGGACGACCGAGCCTCTGCTCCGCAAGCAGCACTCCTACAGCGGCTTCCAGAACATGATCGCCCTCCTCTACGAGTGTCCGGGCGGGCCGCTCGAGGAACAGGCCCGGGCGCAAAAGGAAGGACAGGTGGGACTGCTCCGGTACGTAGCCGCCAACAGCGCCCTGATCCGTTCGACCGTCATGGAGGCGCGGCGCCGCACCTTATCGGGCGAACGGGCTGAAGTCGTGCTGGGGGTGGAGCGGAGCGAGTACCCGCAGGATTACGAATTCTACGTCCCCGAGGGCGGTAACCAGCGACGACAGCCGGGTGCGCAACGGGAGGCCGGCCAGCAGAGCGAACGGCAGTACGAACTGGTGACCGGGAAACTGGGAACCCTCTATCTGCCCTCGGCCACCAGGACCCGTCCGTGGGCCTATGCCATCGACGGCAACCTTTACAAGGTGGCCGAACTGCTGCAGCGGCACGCCATAGAGGTGGAGAAACTCATCAGCCCGGTGACGACCACGGTCGAGCGCTACCGGGTCGCGAGTGCCGAATACGCCACCTCGACCTATCAGAACCACATCCTGGCGACCGTGGGGGTCGAGGTCTATTCAGAGGAGGTCACCCTGCCGGCCGGTACCTATCTGGTCCGGACCGGACAGAACGGCGGCACCCTGGCCGCCTACCTGCTGGAGCCCGACACCGACGACAGCATCGTGACGTGGAACTTCCTCGACCACATGCGGATGAGCCCCGGCCGGACGCAGGGAGAACGGGAATTCCCCGGCACTGCCCGTGAAGGCGGTCATCCTGCCCTAGGAGCAAGCGGGGCACTCGAGCGGCGCCGTGGTTGATCAGCCGCGGCGGTAGCTGAACCCGCGGCTGTCGAGCCAGGCTTCGAGATGGATGCGGGGGCCCCGGGGGCTCCCGCGCCGGTAACGGAGTTCGAATACCCGGTCGGAGGTGGCTACCTGGAGTTTATGGCTGCCCTCGACCGTGACCGAACGGATCGATCGGGCGGATATGTAAGCGCGCCATCCCCGGGCCCGCAGAATGAGCCCCTCCGGGGTGAGAACGGCCTCCCCTTTCCCGCGCATCGTGAGCGGGGAATCTCCCCTTCCGTCAGAGAGCCTGAGGAATGACCATCGCCGATCGGGCGCCGGTCCCGGCGGCGACAGCGCGCGACGCTCCTCGATGTTCAGGGCGACCCGACGGGCCCATGCGCGTAGCGGCAGGGGACCCTCGGAGCCAAGTTCGAGGTGGGTGCCGTCGTGGAGCCGGCCCCGGATATCGCATGAAAGACAGTAAACCTTACCGTCAGGAAGCCCCCTGATCGAATTCGACTGGCCGCAGGCAGGGCAGCGCCAGAGGAGTCGACCGACATCGGCGGCGCTGCGGCGCCGGGGCGCCGGGGTGGATGGGTGGCTGGAAAGTTCATCCACCAGGCGCAGTTCTATCTCCCGGTCCCGACCGGGCAGGGCGGGACCGTTCCACCTGACGATTACTTCCGCCCGCCTCGGGCCGCGTCCCCATCGAGGCCACAACCGGTACGAGCCATCGAGGTTGACTACCATGACGGGCGCCCCGGCCAGGGCCAGCATTCTTGACACCCCCGGCAGGATGGGCGAGGGTCCGCCGTCCCACGAACGCTCGCCCTCGGGGAAGATGCCGACCACCCCGCCTGCGCGGAGAGTTCTCATCATCTCCCTGATCGCGCCCGCGTCCGGGGTATAGCGCCTCAACCTTATGCAGCCGAGGCCGCGCAGGAAGAGTCGCTGCCAGGCGGGGCGGAACGCCTCCGCCGAGGTGAGGAAGGAGATCGGTCGGGGGAAGACAGCGGCCAGCAGGAATCCGTCGAGATAGGAACGGTGGTTGGCGACCACCACCAGGGGTCCCTCCGACGGTACGCTCGAGAGGGGGGGGTGGGCCAGTCCGCACCAGGCCCGGAGCAGGGGCCGGCACAATCCTCTCAGGTAGAGATAGAGCGGGGGGGCCGATGGGGGTGTTACGGCTGTCCGCCAGCGACGTGGATCGGGCAGGAAGGGGGTGGCTGCCCGCCATTCCCTGGCCGCCTGGCCATAGCGTTTCAGCAGCGCCGGCTCCTCAATCGCGAGAACGTAGAGGATCCAGACCAGCGTGACCAGGGGGACGACGATGATGGGACCGGTCGATATGCGGAACGCTCCCGACCACCCGAGAAGAGTGAGCGAATACCCCCAGTAGACCGGATGACGGGTCAGATGATAGGCGCCCCGGGTCTGCAGTCCTGGTCTCCTCGCCATAGCCACCGCTATGCCTTGTCGCCACGCCTTGCCGGTCAAGCACGGCGTCACTCTCGGTGCTGACATTTGTCACCTGACACGACACGAGTCGGCCCGCTCCTTCCTCCGCTTCGGTCAGGCAGGTGCCGGAGAGAGTGCGCTGCAGTGAGCCCCAGAGCGCGAGCAGCACACCGACGGCGCCGATCGCAAGGCACCCGATCTGGAGCGGAAGGGAGAGGATGGGGAGGCCGATCCCGAGATCGAGGAGCCGTCCGGTGAAGGAGAGGAGCCAGGGCAGCACGAGCCAGACCGCGACCCATAGCACTGTTCTGAAGAGGCGGGAAAGCATGCGTCGAAGATAACTCGGTCCACCCCACCATGACAAACGCGCTGGTCTCAGGGGCGGTAGGATCCGCTGGCGCCGAAACGGAGAAGGGTCGGGAACGCCCCGGTAGTTGACACCTCCCTCATGGGTCCGTAGTTTTCAGGGCTTCATGGGGCGGCGACATCCTCCGCCCGACTCATTACCTCTTCGATGAGGCTGTATTCAGAGTGAAACGGGATAATCGATTCCGCATAGGGCTTGTCATCATCTTCATCATTGGTTCGATCTGGTCGCTCTGGCCGACGCTTCGCCTGGTCATCATGAGCGAGGAGGACCGGACGAGCATGAGTGAGATGAACCCGCAGGCCTGGCGGAAACTTGAACGAGACGCGATCAAGCTCGGCCTCGACCTGCAGGGCGGGATGCACCTGGTGATGGAGATCGACCTCGAGGAGATCCCGGCCGACGCCAGGGAAGACGCCCAGGCGCGGTTCGTGGGGGTCATCCGCAACCGGATCGACCAATATGGAATCTCCGAACCGATCATCCAGACCCAGGGACGGGACCGGGTCATCATCCAGCTGGCCGGGGTCGACAACCCGGAAACGGCGCGCGACCTCGTCGGGCGCACAGCGGTGCTGACCTACAACCTGCTGAAATCGGGGGACGTCCTGGCCGACCTGATCAACCGGATCAACCGGACCCTCTATGACGGTCTGGTCTCGGGCGTAATAGAGAAAGAGGCGATCGGACTCCACCTGATTGAACCCGAAATATCCGGCCTCGCCGGGATCGCGGGTCTCGACACGGCGGCCGCCGACACGACCGCGATACCGGCCAATCCGCTCAACAGCTATCTCCTGATCGATCCCCGTGCGCCCGATGTCGTCTGGGCGCAGGAGGACCGGATGGCCTGGGTCGACAGTATCCTCGCCCTGCCGCAGGTGAGGAATCTCATCCCCTCCGACGCCGAGTTCCACTGGGCGATGTGGCCCGATGACAGGTTCACCAGCGCCGACGGCCTGACCTACCGGGAACTCTTCCTCACCGAGGGACCGGTCATCACCGGTGACATGCTGGAGAGCGCCGACGTCACCATCGGCGGCCCCCAGGACCCCGACGCGGCCGGCCAGCCGGTCGTTAACTTCCGGATGAACGCCGAAGGAGGGCGGGTCCTGTCGCGCTTCACACGGGCCAACATCGACCGCCGCATGGCCATCATCCTCGACGACCGGGTGGCGGTGGCGCCGGTCATCCAGACGACGCTCAGCCGTGACTCACGAATCACCGGAATCGGTGACATGGATGAGGCCAGGAACATCAGCATCACCCTGGAGTCGGGGGCCCTGCCCGCGCCGGCGAACATCGTCGAGAACCGGACCATCAGCCCCAGCCTCGGAGCAGACAGCATCAAGTCGGGCACGATCTCGACCGTGATCGGCCTGATCGTGGTCCTGATCTTCATGGTTGCCTACTACCGTGGATCGGGATTGATCGCCAATGTGGCCCTGCTGCTGAACATCCTCTTCATTCTGGCGATCCTGGCCGGCTTCGGGTTCACCCTGACCCTGCCCGGTATCGCCGGCATCATCCTCACCATGGGTATGGCGGTGGATGCCAACGTGCTGATCTATGACCGGATCAAGGAGGAACTGCGGGCGGGCAAGACGGTCCGGGCCGCGGTCGAATCGGGTTATGCGAACGCCACCAGCGCCATCCTCGACGCCAACGTGACGACCCTGATCACGGCGCTCGTGCTCTACCAGTTCGGAACCGGTCCGATCAGGGGGTTCGCGCTGACCCTCTCGGTCGGGATCATCTCGTCTGTCTTCAACGCCCTGATCGTCACCCGCCTGTTATTCGATCGTAAGCTCGATCAGGCGACGGCCCAGGAATTGAGCATCTAAGGAGTCGGGCAGTGGATCTGTTCGTAAACGCTGATTACAACTTCCTCTCCGTCAGGCGGACCGCCTATATCGTCTCGGCGGCGCTCATCCTGATCGGGATCGTCAGTCTGGTGCTCCACGGCGGACCGAACTACTCCATCGATTTCGAGGGCGGCCTGATGATGAGGGTCGCCTTCGAGGAGCCGGTACCGGTTGGCGACCTTCGCCAGGTGGTCACGGACGCCACGACCAAGACTCCGGAAGTCACCCACGATATCGACGCGGACGCCAACTACATCATCCGGATCGAACGTCTGGAACAGATCGAGATGGAGACCTCGGCCCAACAGATCAGGGACGCCCTCGTCGAGGCCTTTCCCGGCAATGAGGTAGTGATCCAGTCAACCGATGAGGTTGGTCCGAAGGTAGGTCGGGAGCTGCGGGGGAAGATGATCCTGGCGATCTTCTGGGCCCTGGCCGGCATCCTCATCTACATATCGTGGCGGTTCGAATTCCGATTCGCCGCCGTGAGTGTGGCAACCCTCACCCATGATGTCGTACTCGTCCTCGGGCTCTTCAGTCTGCTCGACGTCGAGATCAGCCTCCCGATCGTGGCCGCGCTGCTGACCATCGTCGGGTATTCGCTCAACGACACGATCGTCGTGCTTGACCGTATCAGGGAAGACCTCAAGCGCTACCGGCAGGAGCAGTACGACTGGGTTCTCAACAAGGCCATCAACGAAACCCTCAGCCGGACGGTGGTGACCTCGGTGACCACCTTCATCGTGGTTTTCATTCTCTGGATTTTCGGAGGAACGGTCATCCACGACTTCGCGTTCGCGCTCATGGCCGGGGTTATCATCGGGACCTATTCGTCGATCTTCGTGGCGGCGCCGCTGCTGGTGGAGTGGCAGGAGCGCTCTCCTCAGGTCCGGGCCAAGCGTAAGTAATGGTCTCGGGGCCTGCGCCTGTCACGTGACATGACACCTGAGACCGGATCGCAGGGAGCAGCCTCAGGCCGGGAAGCCGAAGATCGCGAACACCTGCGAACACTCTCAGAACAACTCGACTGGCTCGTGACCGAGTCACTTCCACGCGAGATACCTCACCCCGACACACTGAACACCATCGAACTCGTGCGTCTCATGAACCGCGAGGACGCCGGAGTAGCCGGAGCGGTCGAAGCGGTCCTCCCGGCTGTCGCCGAAGCGGTCGATCTGATCGCCTCCTCCTTCGGGCAGGGGGGACGTCTTTTCTATGTCGGAGCGGGAACGAGCGGTCGGCTCGGGGTACTGGACGCGAGCGAATGTCCCCCCACCTTCGGATCCGATCCCTCCCTGGTAACCGGTATCATCGCCGGCGGCCGGGACGCGCTCATCCGCTCGAGTGAGGGGCTGGAGGATGACGGCGATCGGGGATGGAACGATCTCGAAGAGGCCGGCGTCGGACCTGGTGACGTGGTGGTGGGAATCACCGCCAGCACCCGCACCCCCTATGTCCTCGGAGCACTCAGGCAGGCCCGCGCCCGGGGAGTGGGTACGATCTACCTGACCTGCAACCCGGAGGGAATGCCCGGAGTCGAGGCGGATGTGGCCATCAACCCGGTGGTGGGACCCGAGATCGTGGCAGGCTCAACCCGGCTGAAAGCTGGTACAGCCACCAAGATGATCGTCAACATGCTCACTACCGCAGCCTTCGTGAAGCAGGGGAAGGTATACGGGAACCTGATGGTTGACGTGCGGCCGGTGAGTGACAAACTCCGCGCCCGCGCCCGCCGGATAGTCATGCTGGCCTGCGGGGTGGGATTTGATGAAGCCGATGCCGCCCTGCGATCGACGTCCGAAGAGGTCCGGATCGCCATCCTCATGCTGCGGGGAGGGCTGGAGGAAGAGGAGGCGCGGTCCCTGGTCGACCGATCGGGGACGGGTCGGGGAGTCCGGGATCTGCTCGACGGCCTCCCACCGGCCTGTGACGCCGACAAGAGCGATGAAAACCGGGAGTGAACTCAACCCCTGACAGGACATGACCATCATGGCGAAACGAGCGATACATACCGACCGGGCCCCGGCGGCGATCGGGCCATACAGCCAGGGAATCGATATCCCGCTCGGGAGTGGGGAGCGACTGATCATGACCGCCATGCAGATCGGTCTCGATCCCGGAACCATGGAGATCGTCTCAGGTGGTATCGGTCCTGAGACGGAACAGGTCCTCGCCAACCTCTCCGCGGTCCTGGAGGAAGCCGGGATCGGCTGGGGGGACGTGGTGAAGGCAGTGGTCTACCTGGCGGATATGAACGACTTCCTCGCGTTCAACGAGCTCTACGGCGAGGCGGTTGAAGATCCTCCCCCGGCCCGCTCGGCGGTCGCTGTCAGGGATCTGCCAAAGGGTGGTCGGGTAGGGATCGAGCTGGTCGCGATCGGGAATTCCCGATAGATGAGGGGACGGGGGTAGATTGCACCTGGCGGGTCGTTCAGGGTAATATGCCTCATTCATATCGGAGTGCTGCGCGGGGATCGATGGGGTCTGGTGGCCCCCGAGGCCTTCAAAGCCTTTTGCCGGGCGTTCGTAGCGTCCGGGGTGGGTTCGATTCCCACCTTTCCCCGCCATTTATCCTCCGACCGGCAACCATGAGGTTGAAGGAGAGGGAACGGCTGTGAACCAGGCGAACCGACGCGATCCCGTGCAGATGACGTATGAGCGGGTGCGGGAAGTTACCCCGGTCGGCACCATGGCCGTCATCGTGAACCGGGTGGCCGGGCGGGGGCTTGTCCGGCAGCGTGAAGATGGCATCGTGGAGGCCCTCAAGGCCGCCGGTTTCGAGTTCACTCTCTTCCACACCCAGGCCGAAGGACACGCGACCGAACTAGCCCGGGAAGCAGCCCGGGAGGGATTCGACACCATCGTTGCCGTCGGCGGTGACGGAACCGTCCACGAGGTGGCCACCGGCATGTGGGACACCAATGCCGCCCTGGGTGTGATCCCCAGCGGCTCGGGCAACGACTTCGCGGGAAGCCAGGGAATCCCCGAAGACATCGAAGGCGCCATCGCCGTCCTCTCCAACGGCGTGGTGGGACGGTCCGACGTGGGGATTTTCGGAGAGCACTGCTTCTTCAACACCCTCTCCGGCGGATTCGCCGCGGCGGTCACCGTCTACAGCCGTCGCCACAAGCGGCTCAGGGGCTACCTCCTCTACCTGGTGACGGTGATCCAGTCGCTCTTCATGTACCGTGCCATCCGCATGAAGGTGGAGACCGATGACTTCCGGCGGGACGACCTGACCTTCATGCTCACCATCGGCATCGGTACCCGGGAGGGGGGCGGCTTCAGGGTGGTCCCCAACGCGGTGACCGATGACGGCATCTTCGAGATCTGCATCATCCATAACGTATCGATCCCCACGGCGCTGAAGAAACTACCGGTGATCTCGAAGGGGGAGCATTCAGACCTTCCGATCATCACCATGCTCGAATCCCCGCGAGTGCGGGTTTCAACCGATGAACCGATCCTCCTCCACGGTGATGGGGAGATCTATGAGACCGGTGCGACCGAACTCGAGGTCCATTGCCGGCCCCGGGCGCTCAAGGTCCGCCTCCCCGTCTGATAGAATGAGCGCACGAGACTCGAAACCGGCGGCGGCCCTGTTCGTCCTCTGTATGTTGCTGATCTCCGCCGATCTGCCCGTGGTCCACGCTCAGGTGCCGGAATCCTCATTAGATCAGGAACCTGCTGCTGCCGCTTCAGACACCGGCAGGGTGATAACCCCGAGCGGTGCCCTGCTCCGGTCGGCGATCCTGCCCGGGTGGGGACAGATCTATAACGGTTATACGGTCAAAGGGGTGGCCATGATGCTGGCTGATGTGACGATCATCGGCCTGGCGATCCACGCCGATAGCCGGGTCAGGGATCTGGCCGTCCCCGGGCGGGACGAACAGGCCGAGGAGGACCTGGCGTTCTGGCGGAAGCGGCGAGAAAAGCGCATCCTGCTCTCCGTTGGCTTCATACTCTATTCGATGGCCGATGCCTTCGTGGATGCTCACCTCATCGATTTCAGGGACAATGAAACCCGCTTCGAGGTCGAGGTGGAACCACCCCCGGGGCGGGGATACCCGCCCGACCTGCGGTTGACGCTCACCATCCCGTTCGGCAGATCCCGATCACGCTGAAATAATGTGGAAACAGAGAACCCGCCCGGAGGACCCGGGCGGGCTTCAGGCGTGTGTCCTTCTCAGATGGCGACCTCGGCCCCGGTGGGGGGCGGAGCCTCCTTCGGGGCGCTCTCGGTCTGTTCGCCCGGAGTGCGGGTACCGAAACGGGTCATCAGTGCGGCACCCAGGCCGGTAGTCCACGCCACGTAGAGGATAATCCCTCCAATCAGCCGGGTGGCGAACGATATCGGCATGATGAAGTCACCACCGATCCCGATGGCCCGACCGATGATGTAGACGATCTCGATCAGGATCACTCCGACAAAGATCATAGTCAGAGGGGATTCGCCGAGTTTGAGTCCCCGATCACTGGCGCCGCGGCCGACCGCTTTGGCTACTCCGGTGAAGCCGAGGAGGAAGAGCGCGATCATGGCGAGCGGCAGGAACAGGACCGCCACCGGTATGCCGATGACCGTGATCATCAGGAGCAGGAAGGCGACCGGCAGGAGGATTTCGGTCGCGAGTCCGATCAGGAATGAAACTCCGAATTTCGAGCTGACCTGATTCTCCACGCGCTCGACATGTTTCGGCGCGATCAGACCGACCACAACGGCCAGGGTCAGGAGGAAGAGGAAGCCGGCCAGGCTTATCGCGAATAGGGTCCCCCGGTGGATGCCGTACGGGATCAGGCGGTTCGGGATGAAGCCGTGGGTGTCTATGAAACTGCCCCGGATCGTTCCGCCGACATCCTGGTGTATCTGCCCACCCACCGTGACGGCGTCGCCATCCACGCGTCCGGTCGAGGTAACGTGAACATCACCGAAGATGGAGATGACACTCCCGGTCACCGAACCGCGGACGACGATCTTGTTCCCGATGACTACCACGTCGCCGATGACCTTCTCGAAAACCCCGATTTCCACCTCTTCACCGATCATGAAGATGTCCCGACGGGTGGTGGTCCCCCGGTCCGGAAGCCCCTCGAGCGTCATCTCCCGCCACATATCAGGGTCCATCATCTCCCTGATATCGGGCTGGGCGCCCAGCCCTCGCCGGAAGAACGCCTCCATGGAAAGCCGGCGGAGTTCGGCGAGGCCCACCTTCAGCGCCATGAGTCCGGGTTGATCGTCAAGATTGCTGATATCGTCCTCGAGCCGCTTCAGTTCCTTGCGGACCTCCTCGAGCGTCTCCCGACCGAGTTCGATCGACTTGAGGGCCGTCTGGAGGCTGTCGGTCAGAACCTCTATCTCCCGACGGATGAATTCCATTTCCTCAGTCTGGAGCTCGGTCTGGTCCGGATCCTGCTGCCATACTGCCGACCCGCCGGCGAGAGCCGAAGCGCTTATCGACGGTATCAGCAGGAAAGTGGTGAAGAGCAGGGCCGGCAGGAGCACCGGGTTCCATCCGGTCCGCTCCGGTCGCTGACGCTCACGCAATGTCACGACCATGGTATACTCCTTGGTTGGGACGCCTATCTGATACGTATTCATAGGGATGAGGGTTTCAGGATCGGCTCCGTCAGATCGATTTCAGACGTTTCTTCAACAGCTCGCGGGCGCGGAAAAGCCGCGCCTTCACCGTTCCGAGCGGGACATCCAGGAATTCAGCGATCTCCTCGTACGGCAGCTCCTGCTTGTGGCGCAGATTGATCACCTCCCGGTATTTGTCGGGCAGGCTTTCGATCGCTTCGCTGATCAGCCGTCCCCGCTCCTTCAGCAGCAGGTGCCGCTCCGGGGTGTGGACCGGGGAGGGAAAATCACGCTGCATCTGCCCCTCCCGGGTTTGAAGGGGAGCGTCCAGGCTGTACGTCTCGAGTTTCTGGCGCCGGAAGTGATCGATACAGGTGTTCCGGGCGATCTTGTAGAGCCAGGTAGAAAAGGTGAAAGAGCGATCGAAAGATTCGAGCGCCCTGATGGCCTTGACGAAGGTCTCCTGGGTAAGATCGCGGGCCGTCTCCTGGTTGTGGACCATCTTGAGACAGACAGCGTGGACCTGCGGCTCGAACCGGCGTACCAGGAGGGTAAACGCCTGCTCGTCACCACTTGAGGCGCGCCCGATGAGTTCGTTGGTATCTGGTTCGGTCATGCGGTTCCGAGCATCAGGATGATCGCTGTCTTTCCACGGATCGCGGCGCAACAGGTTGAAACGTACCGGGAACCCTGTTACACTTCCGGTTTCCCCCGATTGTACTACGCCCCTCATCCCCTGAACAGAATTGAGTGCTACCCCCCGGCCATGGATCGATCGGAGCAATCCATGCCGAAAAAACAATGTAACCCCCGACTGACTCTGGCGGGAGGGCTCATGCTCTCCCTGGCTATGCCTCTGACGACAACCAGCCCCCGGCAGCAACCACCGCCGGTAGTCATCAACGAGGTGCTGGTGGATCCCGCCAGCGGGCCGGAAGGTGACGCGAACGGCGATGGCATCCGTGACACCTACCACGACGAATTCATCGAGATCGTGAACCGGGGAACGGTCACGGTGGACATCTCGGGCTGGGAGACCGGACCCGCGGGGAGTGATCCCTTCGTCTTTCCGGAGGGCACCAGGCTCGCTCCCGGAGAATACACGGTGGTGTTCGGCGGAGGCTCACCGGTGAGTCCGCCGGGCCAGGCCTTTACGGCGGATGGTCGCCTCGGGTCGGGACTGACCAACACCGAGGGACGTGTCCTCCTCGTCGATCCCGCCGCGGCCGATACCATTCAGGACATCTCGTGGGAGGGATGGGATACCGATGGTGCCTGGACCCGCGCCCCGGAAGGATGGGGAACGTTTGCGGAGCACTCCTCGATCGTGGAGGCGAGATTCAGCCCGGGCGGACCGGCGCTCCCCGGCGGCGGTCCCGACGCTACCCTGCCGACGGTCTACCGCCTCCGGACGGTCAACCTCACCAGCGCTGGATACGAGGTGGCCTGGAGATCGGGCAGCGTTGCGGACGGGCGCCTCGAGGTCGGGATCGACGGCGCGATTCGTCACTTCTACGATCGGAACCCGTCCGGAGTTCTGCATATGGCGGGAATCTACGGCCTCGATCCCCTGACCGAGACCAGCTGGCGGGTGGTGAGCGGCGGAACCATGTCGCCGGTCGATACCTTTCTGGCCAGGAGAACCGCCCCGGTGTCCACATCGATCCCGTACACGGTCCACGGCACCCTGCTCTCCGGGGTGGACGGCGAGCCGGTAACGGGAGCGCATCTCTTCCTGCGCGCGGGCAGCGCTGCGGGCAGATCGGGGTGGCTGGCGGCAGTCAGTGATTCGACAGGCAGGTGGCACCTGAACCTCGGCAACCTGCGGGGCCCCGGGGGAGAGGGGTGGGCCTGGGCGACGGGAGACACCCTCTTCATCGACGCCGACGGAGCCGGCGCGGGAGTAGCCGCGACCGAACTCCCGGTCGGTGTGAACTCTCCCCAGGAGGTCCCCCTGCCGGGCCTCCTGCCCGATCCCGCTCCGCAGTTCGTCTGGGAGAGCGTCACGGCCGGGGCCACTGCCGACAGCAGTATCGTCCTCGGATACTCGCTCACCGATCCCGGCGGAGCGTGGGCGCGGATATTCCTGAGAGCGGATGGTGGCGAGGAAACGCGGCCGGCTGAAACCCTTCCCGCCCTCCTGTCCGGAGGGGGGGCAGGGAGCGTGGAGATCCATCTCGAAGGACTGCTGGAAGGCAGTGTCTGGTGGATCAGAGCCGTGGTGGAGGATGGACTCAATCCGCCGGCCACGATCGAGGCAGCCGGACCGGTGAGGATATCCCACCGGATCGATCGGTATCTCGATCTGGCGGGTGGTATCGATCTCCTCACTCCCACCCTGGATGATCCGGACCTCCGGACAGCCCACGACTGGCTCGGACGCCTGCCGGATGCGGGAGAGATGGCCCGGTGGGACATCCTGTCAGCGGCCTGGATCTCCGCGGTCAGGCTCACCGACGGGACCATCACCGGAGAGGACTTCACCCTCGAACCGGGGGTGGGATACGCGCTCGTGAACGCCGTCGCAGGCACGCTCCAGGTAGGGGGGTCCCGCCGTTACGCTCCCGTGCCCGTCATTTCCGGGGCGGGCCTGGCCCTGGTTGGGATCAGTGACTCATCGGCAGTTCGATCGGCCGGGGAGGTTCTCGACGATCCGGCGATCGTCGCGGTGAACAGATGGAACCGTCAGCGACAGGCGTGGGAGGGGCTCTTCCGCCTTCCGGGAGGCGGATTGGTCGGGGATGATTTCATGCTCCGGTGGGGAGAGGCGGTCGCTATCGATGTCGATACGATGACCGTCTGGCAACCATCAGTAACGGGGCGGCGGATGACCGCAGGGGCCCGGACGGTGGCCGGAAACACCTTCCGCCCGGGATCGACCGGGACGGATCGGGGCCTTCTTCTGGCCGTGCAGGATGGTCGGGAGGCGGTCAGGCTTTGCTGGACCGCACCCCCTGCGGCCGCGCTGTTCCTGGAGCGACATGATGGTACGCCGGTCTGGCGGGCACCGCCGGCGGAGGGAGCGGGGTGGCAGACCGCGAGGGTGACAGGCCTTGCCGGGGGATTGTATCAGGCGGTTCTGCGCTATGCCGCTCCCGACGGTGACCGTCTTTCCCGCCGGCAGGTCGAAGTTGTCTCCGGAGGCCTCCCCCGGCTGCCGGAGTGGGCCTGGGGTCCCGCGCCGGACGATGAGTCCCTCCTGCTCCTCGAGCGGGGAGGTGAACTTCTCCCGATCCATCGGGACGGGGAGTCGGGGTGGTACGGACTGTTGCCCCGGGCCGGAAGATTGGCAGGCGGCGCGGCATCGATTGCGCTCATGGGATTCTCCGGGGATGGAGGCTGGACCCGGTGGCCGCTGGAACTGGCTTCGGAACGGTCCTCTCTCAGTGTCTTCATTCTCTCCGGCGCCCCCCTCTCGATCAGCGGGGTCGAGGTCGAGAATCGTGGACCGCTCTCCCTCACGCTCAGTTGGCAGGTCCTCCACGGTGAGGAACCACTGCTTTTTCAGCCCTGCTTCGGCTATGTCTCCGGTCGCGGTGGGGACGGACCTCCGGGTGATCCGAGGATATGGCGGCAGGTTTCCGGAACGATTGCGTGGACACCGGGTGATCCGACAACCATCCAGATCCGGCTGGTGCCGGAGTCGGGTCCGGAGGGACAGGCAGGACCGGAGGCGGTCGCGGTACGGGTGGTCACGGGGGGCCATGAACGATGGCTCGGTCCGGCGGCTCTGTCGGTGTTCGGAACAGAGAGGGCGATCAGACTGCTCCCGGCGGTACCCAATCCCTTTAATCCGGAGACCCTCCTCCGCTACACGCTGCCGGACGGAGGGGATCACGCGGTCCGTCTCGAAGTGAGGGATGTCAGGGGACGTCTGACGAGGAGGCTCGTCGACAGCAGGCAGCCGGGGGGGACCTGGCAGGCGCGATGGGATGGCACCGACCGGTCGGGCGCCAGGGTCGCAGCCGGCATCTATCTGGTAATCCTCGAGGTCGACGGTTTCCGCGTGTCACGTAAGGTCATCCTGTTGAAGTAGGGAGGTGCCCGTTGTAGACTGCCGGCATGGATAACTCTTCCTGGTTCTGGCCGCTCATCATCATCGTGGCGGTACCCGCAGCGGTCCTCATCGTGCTGATGGTTCGCGCGCTCGCGCGCCTCCAGGAGGTGGGAGAAAAGGTGGGGAGCGCGGGGGAGGAGATGAGCGCTGGCATCAGGACCGGACAGATCGAGGCCCTGAAGAACGCCCAGGAACAGATGGACCGGATCAGCGGCACCCTGCAGAACCTGCAGGGTACCCTCGACGAGCGACTGAAGGGACAGCAGGAACTGCTCAGTCAGCAACTCACCTCCAGCACTGAAACCGTGGCGGGGATCAAAAAGGAGCTCGGGGCTCTCTCGGAAGCGACCGGCCAGATCAGGGACATCGGGAAGGATATCGCCAGTCTGGAGGATATCCTCAGCTCTCCGAAACTCCGCGGAGGGGTGGGGGAGATGTTCCTGGAGAAACTGCTCGGCGACATCTTCCCGAAAGCGTACTACGACACCCAGTACACCTTCGCGAACGGGGTTGTGGTCGACGCCATCATCCGGATCGGGGAGATGATCGTGCCGATCGACTCGAAATTCCCGATCGAGGATTTCCGTCGGGTTCTCGAAGCGGATGAAGCGGAGCGGTCGAAGGTCAAACGTCAGTTCCTCAGAAACGTCGAGAAGAAAGTCGACGACATCGCCGACAAATACATCCAGCCCGATGAAGGGACCTTCAACTTCGCCCTGATGTATATCCCCGCCGAGAACGTCTACTACGAGACCATTGTGAGGGACGAGAGCGAAGGAGAAGGGAGCGACATGCCGGGTATGCTCCAATACGCCGTCTCCCGGCGGGTGATCCCGGTCAGCCCCAATTCGTTCTATGCCTATCTGCAGGTCATCCTCTACGGCCTGAAGGGGATGGACCTGGAACAGCGGGGGGATGATATCCTGGCTCAGCTGCAGCGGCTCCAGGGAGAACTCGACCGGTTCTCGGGAGAGTACGCCAAGCTCGGGACACACCTGAAGAACGCGGCGATGAAGTATGACGATGGCCGGAAGAAGCTGGTGGAACTTGATACGAAGCTGAAACGGCTTGATAGCTCGGAGGACCCGCAGGCAAGCATTCAGCTTGATGGCTCGGAGCAACCGCCGCCACTCGAACTGCCGGCCGACTGAACCCTCCCGCGGTCAGATCACCTTCTGTTTCCGTCCGATCCGCTCGATCACATCGAGGGCCTCGTCGAGCATCTCATCGGTATGGGTGGGCATATAGGAGGTTCTGATCAGGGCTCGGTTCGGCGGTGTCGCCGGGTGGATGAAAGCGTTGGTGAACACGCCTGCCTCGAAGAGGGCCTTCCAGTACTTCACGCACTTCAGGTCCTTACCGATCTGCATCGGGATGATCTGGCTGGTGGTGGCACCGGTTTCGAATCCGAGGGAGCGCAGACCCGCCCTCATCCGGTCGGCGTTTGCGAGCAGTCGGGCCCGCAGGTCATCACCAGCCCTGATGATGTCGAGGGCCCTGCGCACACCCGCGACCGACGCCGGGGGAAGGCTGGCCGAGAAGATCATCGGCCGGGCCTTGTGCCGGATCCACATGATGACCTCGTACGGTCCGGCGACGAACCCGCCAACTCCCCCGAAGGACTTGCTGAAAGTCGCCATGTAGAGGTCGACGCCGTCAAGCACGCCCTGTTCGTCGGCGATACCCCGGCCTTCTGACCCGAAGACACCCACCGAATGGGCCTCATCGACCATGACACGGGCGTTGTATTCAGACGCCAGGGCCACGATCCTCGGTATATTGGCGACCGTGCCTTCACCGGAGAAGACGCCGTCGGTGACGATCAGTCTGCCCGCCCCTGCCGGAGCCTTCTTGAGGACCCGCTCGAGGTCCTCCATGTCGTTGTGACGGTACCGGATGGTCTCCCCGGCCGCCAGGCGACTGCCCTCCACGATGCTGGCATGATTGAATTTATCGGAGATGATGACGTCTTCGCTGGAGACGAGCGCAGAGATCACTCCCTGGTTGACGAAGAACCCGGTAGAGAAGACCAGCGCGGCCTCCTTTCCGAGCCAGTCCGCCAGAGCCTCCTCCAGTTCCACGTGGATGTTGAGGGTGCCGTTGAGGAACCGTGAACCGGTGCAGCCCGACCCGTACCGGAGCACTGCGGCGGCGGCGGCCTGCTTGACCTCCGGGTGGCTCGTGAGGCCCAGATAGTTGTTCGAGCCGAGCATGATCTTGCGTTCTCCCCCGATCTCGACCACCGGGCCGGCCTCGCTCTCGATGGGCGTGAAATAGGGGTAGTAGCCGAACTGCTGGGCTTTCTTCCAGTCTTTCCACTGGAAACATTTGCGGAACAGATCCATTCTGGTTTGCGATTCCTGATGGTAACGGGCCGGAACCGGCTTTTCTCCCGGTCCCGCAGCCGGTTATAAAGGAATAAGGACCAACGAACGATAACCGTGGCCCTCAGCAAGTGTCAATAGATGACAACCGTTGCACAGGGCGGACCATGTGCGCAACAGGATCTGAATAGGATGGATGGAGGATATCTGACGGCCTTCGTCACCGGGGGGAACGGATTCGTCGGGTCCCACCTGATCCGGACCCTGCTCGGGAAGGGCTGGCAGGTCCGGGCCCTGGTCCGGCCGGCCTCCGATCTCTCCGGTCTCGATGGCCTCGACCTCAAGTTCGTTACCGGCGATTTCACCGAGCCCGATCCTGTCCGGGACGCGATCGATGGTTCAGACGTCGTCTTCCACGTCGCGGGCGTCACCGGATCCAGTACGAAGGAGGCGTACTGGCAAGTGAACGTCGACGGATCCCGCCGGTTCGCGGAGACCTGTTCGACCATCCCGTCCCTGCGCCGGTTCGTCTACATTTCGAGCATCGCGGCCACGGGGCCCTCACCCGACGGGCAGCCTCTCGATGAGGATGCCCCGCCGGCCCCGATAACGCCATACGGAGCATCGAAACTGGAGGGAGAGTCCGCCTGCCTGGAGGGGCTGGATGGAGCGTGCCCTCTGACGATCGTCAGGCCTGGAATTGTCTATGGTCCCCGTGATCGGCACGTCATCAAATTTTACCAGATGGTCCGTCTGGGATTCATGCCGATCCGGATGGGGGATCAGCGCCTCAGCATCATCCACGTCGAGGATCTGGCCAGCCTGATCGAACTCACGGCACGAATCGAGACCGCCGCCGGCAGGACCTACCTGGCAACAAATCCGGACAATGTCTGGCTCAGGGATCTGACACGCCTGATCGCCTCCAGCATGGACCGGC
>JALGWK010000518.1 GCA_025774205.1 bacterium | reverse complement strand
GAAGGACTTCTGAAGGCCGAGTGGAGGATCTCCGACAAACGGAGGCGGGCGAAATTCTACACGATCACCGCTGACGGTCGCCGGGAGCTGAAGAAGGCAGTCACCGCCTGGCAGTTGCACACCACCGCGGTCGGTATGGTCCTCGAGATCAACTGGGGAGGCGCCTGATGGGGCCGGGATCCGACTGGAAGCGACTCTTCCGCCTGGAAACTTCCTCGCGACACATCGAAGAGCATATCGAAGACGAATTCGAATTCCATATCGAGGCGCGGACCGAGCAGCTGATGGAGGAGGGGCTGTCTGAAGAAGAAGCCCGTTCCCTGGCGCAGGCCCAGTTCGGTGAGCGGAGCCACTACCGCACTGACTGCCGCCGGGAGGGCGAAGAGAGACTCCGACGGCAGTCTCCCGGGAACCTGATCGATTCCATCAGGCGGGATATGCGGATCGGCAGTCGTGTCCTCTGGAGGAGTCCGGGCTATGCCGCCCTCATCCTGATCTGTCTCGGCCTGGGTATCGGCGCGACGACCTCGATCTTCAGCGTGCTCAACGCGGTCGCGATCAAGAGGCTCCCCTTCGAGGAGCCGGGTCGACTGACCATGGTCTGGGAGACCTTCTGGACCAGGAACATTCGACCATGGTCTGGGAGACCTTCTGGACCAGGAACATTCTGGAGGGTGGGGTTTCCTACCCGAACCTGGCGGAGTGGCGGCAGCGGAACCAGGTGTTCAGTGATATCGGCGGATTCCATCCGGTCCGCCATACCCTGACCGGACTCGAACTGCCGGAACGGATCTTCGCCGCCAGGGCCGACTCCCGGTTCTTCCCCACGCTCGGTGTCGATGCCGCGATCGGACGCCTCTTTACGCCTGAGGATGAGGAGATGGGTGCGACAGAGTCGTGCTCACCGATCAGATTTGGCGACGACACCATGGCGCCGATCCCGCCGTCATCGGAGAGGAGATGGAACTGGATGGCAGGAGCCACGTCATCATCGGCGTCCTGCCGGCCGACTTCGATTTCCCGGTCAGGGTGGCCGGGGCGGAAGTATGGACCACGACCTCCTCGGAATTCGTCGAGAAAGAGCAACGGGCCTGGCCGGTGATGACGGCGGTCGGCCGTCTCAGGCCGGGGATACGCCCGGCGGATGCCGGGCAGCACATGGCCGGGCTGGCGCTGCAGCTGCAGGAGGATTACCCGGAAACGAATACCGAGCACGGTTTCAATATTGTCTCCCTTCAGAAGCAGACCGCGGCGCGCGTCAGACCGCTGCTGATGCTCCTCCTGGGCTCGGTGGCGCTGGTGCTCCTCATCGCCTGTACCAATGTTGCCAACCTCATGCTGGCCCGTATCAGCGGCCGACGCAACCAGCTGGCGGTCAGCGCCGCCATCGGGGCCGGCCGTCCCGACCTCATCCGTCAGCTGTTGAGTGAGAGTGTTATCCTGGCCCTGGTCGGCGGTGCCCTGGGAGTGCTCCTCGCCTTTGCGGGTACCAGGGCGCTGGTGTCGTTTATTCCGGCCGATTTCCCGATCGGGGTGAACGGACCGGTCCTCCTCTTCACCCTGCTGCTTTCACTGCTGACCGGGATCGTGTTCGGTCTGGTTCCCGCTCTGCAGGCTGCCCGGGTGGATCCTGCCTCAACCCTGAACGAAGCCGGCCGGTATACTCCGGGGAGGAAGCAGAACCTGACGCGGAAGATCCTCGTTGTGGTCGAGACCGCGATGGCGTTCGTCCTGCTCACCGGAGCCGGTCTGCTGATCCGGAGTTTCAGCAACATGATGGCGGTGGATCCCGGATTCGACCCGGACCGGGTGCTGACCTTCTCGATGTCCCGGGACTGGTCCGATTACCACGTCCTCAACCGGGCGACCTTCTATCTCGAACTCTCAGAACGACTGGCGAACCTCCCTGGAGTCGAGTCCGCCGGGGGGGGCACCGCCATCCCGCTCAGCGGGGGATTCATGGCAGCCTTCAACCATGAGGGCGCCCGGGATATCCCCGATGGAGAACGTCCCCTCACCCGGTACCTATCCGTGACTCCTTCCTACTTCAGCACCCTGGGCATCCCGCTCATCCGGGGGCGGGGACTGACCGCCTTGGACGGTCGGGGGCAGCCGGGAGCGGTGGTGGTCAACCAGGCTGCCGCCCGGACCTTCTGGCCCGACGAGGATCCGATCGGCCGGCGCATCTACCCCGAAGTGGACATCACCGAATACGATCCCACCGAATTCACCGTCGTGGGCATCGTGGGCGACGTCCAGGATATCACCCTCGATACCGAAGCCGGACCATGCATCTATGTGCCGTGCACCCAGCAGACGTGGCCGAACATGACCTTCGCGGTCAGGACCGTGGGAGAACCGCTGACGGTCGCGGGAGCGGTCCGGGATGAGGTCCTCTTGATGACCGATGAGGCCTCATTCTCGTTCAGGGCGCTCGATCAAACCCTCGTTCGGTCGATCGCGCAGAGACGCTTTCCCATGACGCTGCTGACACTATTTGCTCTGCTCGCGCTCGTTCTTGCGGCGACTGGTATTTACGGTGTCCTCTCCTGCTCGGTGGTGGAGCGTACCCGCGAGATCGGTATCCGGATGGCCCTCGGAGCACAGTCGGGTCAGGTAACAGCCATGTTCCTGAAACAGGGTCTGAGACTGGTGGTGATCGGGGTGGGGATAGGGCTCGTGGTGGGATTCGCGGGTTCCAGTCTCATCGAGGGGATGCTCTTCGGGATCGGATCGACCGATCCGATGACCAGCGCCGGCATGGTGGTGATCCTGCTCGCGGTCGCCCTGGGCGCCAGTTACCTGCCGGTACGGAGAGCGGCCAGGATCAATCCGGTTGAGACCCT
>JALGWK010000168.1 GCA_025774205.1 bacterium | reverse complement strand
ATCTTGAGCCTGGTGCCCTGTCACGCAACCGCCGTCGCATTCAAGCAATGTAATATGTCCCCGTTCAGATGGGGTGTCAACGGAGGGGCTGCAGGCCCCGACGTCGCGGAGCGAATGAATAGTTGGAGGTCCGATATTGTTCAATTGACACACTACCACCTTGAATGAGGACATTTCGGTCTGATAATCTGGCCGATTACGGCAGGGACATACCTTCAACCGGTCTCATGACTACTGCCCAGGTAGTCTTATGACCATTGCTCACAGGAAGATATGGCTAATCAGAATAGGCTGTCACATGTTACCGGAGTCTCCTGCCCGCCAGCCCGGCACGGGGCTGGATCGCACCGGTTCTTCCTTCGACTGACCTTCACCCTCCTGACCATCTCCACCATCTGCTTCCTGAGCCCTGTTACTCAGGCCTCGTCTGCCGGGCCCGCGCCGGCTGAGGCATCTTTCATACAGGGGGGAGACCAGGAATTACTGAGGGTCGGTGTGTGGGACCTGGAAGCCAACGGCATCGAGGATAGCGAGGCGCGCGCCATCAGTGAACGTCTGCGCCTCCACCTGGCACGCACCGGCGCTTTCGAGGTGATCGAGCGGAACCAGATGGAAGAGATCATGAACGAGATCGGCTTCCAGGTCAGCGGCGCCTGCGACACTGATGAATGCGTGGTCCAGGTCGGTCAGGTCCTGGGCGCCAGCAAGATGGTGGCGGGCAGTGTCTCCAAGGTCGGGACACTCTATACACTGCAGATCCGCCTGATCGACATCGCCTCAGCCCGGATCGACGACCAGGTCTTCAAGGATGCGCTCGGTGGTCTGGAAGAGGTGTTGAGGACATCTACATTGGATGTCGCCAACCAGCTGGCCGCCAGGGTAACCGGGCAGCCCTACACTCCCTCGACCGATCCCGGCCAGCCGGCAGTACCGACCACCGCGCAGGTCACGGTGCAGTCAAATCCTCCGGGAGCGACCATTACCATAGACGGTGAGGTATTCGGTTCGACTACGCCGGCGACCACGACACTTTCCGAGGGTGATCATGAGATCCGTGTCAGCCTGAGTGGCTACGGGATGGCCTCGCAGACCATCCAGGTCAAGGCCGGAGAGCCACAGACCATGAACATTGCCCTGGTCGATCTGCCGAAGGGCTACCTGACCGTCATTTCAGATCCCAGCCAGTGCCAGGTATTGGTGGACGGCAATCTGGTCGGAAACACCCCCATTACCCGGCACAAACTCAATGAAGGACCCCATCAGGTAGAGTTGAGGCGTGACGGGTATGAGCCCCAGACCCAACAGGTCGATATCGCCGCCCGTCAGACCAATCGGGTCGATCTGACCATGCTCAGGGCCGGCGCCGCCCAGATCACCTTTCAGAACACCCTGGCGGGAGCCCGGCTGACCATCACCGGTGACGAGGAGCGCGATGCCCGGCTCAATAACGCCGAGGTGAGTATCCCCATCCCCCCCGGGAATTACTCGCTCACCATCAAGGCCAAGGGCTATAGAACCTGGCGGGAGACCGTCCAGCTGGCCGACGGTGACAACAAGCCGTTCCCGATTGTATTGAGGCGAAAGTCTCGGGTAGCAGCCGGACTGCTTTCAGCCATCCCTGGATTCGGGCACTTCTACTCCGGCCGCGGCTTCATGGGTGTCCTCTACCTGGCCGGTGTGGCCGGCACCGCGGTGGCTACCTTCTCGGAGAAACAGACTCAACGACGAATATGACCGGATCGTGCAGTCTTACAGGAACGCTACCACTTCGGATCAGATCGATATCTGGCGCGATCGAATGATCGTAAAGAATCAGGAACGCATCGACAGCCACAACAGCATGAATAATACCGCCATGATCATGAGCGTCATCTGGGGGGTAAGCGTTCTTGATGCCTTCGCCCTCCTGCCGCGTCTGCGGCCGATACCCGGCGCCGGGGTTCAGAGCGATCTCAACCTGGGCACGCAGCAAGGCCGACTCACCCTTTCTCTTTCGGTGGCATTCAAATGATGGCATCCAGACTGATGAAACAGGGGCTTCGACGCCGGTTGGTTACCGCCCTCATTGGCGTGGCGCTCACAGTGGGAATCGTGACGATCGCGGGAGGATGCGGTACGCTGCTGGTACCGGAAGAGCCGGATGATCCGGTCTTCGACAACCCGATCGACCCCGACGCCCCGGACCATGTAAGCCCGCAGACCAGTATTTCAGGCGGACCGTCTGACGGCTCCACGGTGACATCATCATCGGTGACCTTCAGCTGGTCGGGCAATACCGGGGCCACCATGTTCCAGGTCAGGGTTTCCGGCGGCGCCTACGGCACCGACTGGCCAGCCTGGTCGGGGATGTTCGCGAATGGGTGGAGTAGCTGGACCACCGACACCTCGGTGACCCTCAACTTTCTGGATGAACTCACGTACACCTTCATGGTGCGGGCCGGCTATCCGTCGAATATGACGGGAGGTGATCCGTCCGAGTGGGACGACACCCCCGAGACCATCGGCTTTACCGTCAACGCGGTCTCCGGACCTGCCCTGCGCTTAAGCCCGCGGGTCACACCGATCGCTCTGAACGGCACCTTCGATATAGACATCGTCGCCGATGGTGTCACCGACCTGGCGATGCTGAACCTCAGGATCGTCTGGAACCCCTCCAGGATCCAGCACATCTCCGAGTGGGACCAGGGTCCGTTCCTGAGTTCCAATGGAGGTGATGTCCTGACCCTGGGCACCACGGGTGAAGAGGCCTCGGGCGCCTGGGAACTGGCCATAGGCATCGCCGGAGGATCTCCCGCCAGCGTATCCGGCACCGGCGTCATCGCCACTCTGCATTTCAGGGCCATCGGAACCGGTGTACACGCTATCGCCTTCGTAGAACCCACTGAACTGAGAGATCACAACAACAATACGATCAGTCCAACTGGCCTCATCGCAGCCACGGTGATCGTACCATGAGGGCCGGATCAGATATGCGCGCATTGGACAGGAATTCATCAAATCCGGCCCGCATCGCCAATCGAAGAAACTCACCTACATCAAGTAGGGAGCGAACGAATACACAGCAGGTGGACCTGCCCGATCGGGCTGGATCGGGCAGGCGATTACTATGAAAGCAGACATCTCATTGAGCTCGAACTATATCCACCGCTGCAGTCAGCCCCTGGCTGTCATACTGTTGCTCTGTGCTTTTCCACTGGCCGCCAGTGCCCAGCCCGGGTCGATCGACGCCCGAGGCTGGAGCGGTTACAACACTATCGATTTCTGGTTCAACGAGGACGTTGCTGACTCCACAGCGACCAATCCCGCCAATCTCTCCCTCTCTGGCGGATTGACCGTCGATCACATCGATACGATCAGTACCTGGGCGATCACCAACAGTCTGCCATCGAATCGGGGCAACCCGGCCGTGGCGGTTATGGACGGGAAGCTGTACGCGATCGGTGGAAGTCCGAACAACGGTTCACTTGAAGTGTACGATCCATCCACGGGCTCCTGGACCATAAAGGCCAATTCAAATCATCCTCATGAGCATGGCAGTTTTGCCGCTGCCGTGGGTGGAAAGCTTTATGTCTTCGGCGGGGACGGCGCCAAACTCGAGATCTACGATCCGGCCACCAACAGCTGGTCCGATGGCCCCAGCCCGCCAAGCGATATTCCGAACTGGATTACAGGGGGTGTCATTAACGGCAAGATCTACGTGACACCGGGTGAGTGGGGTGATCTCAACATCGATATCTACGATCCGGTTGCCAACAGCTGGTCCTCCGGCGCGGCTATGCCAACCTCACGATTCGAGGCAATGGCAGGTGTCATCGAAAACAAGTTGTACGTCGCCGGGGGTCAATGGAGCAGCAGCCAGCTTGCCACTCTAGAGGTGTATGATCCAGCCACCGATACCTGGTCGACCGGGGCCTCCCTACCCCAAACAGTCCGGAACTCGGCCGCGGGAGTTGTTGACGGAAAACTGCTCATTGCAGGCGGTACCGGAGTCGGACCGGACACGCTCTATGTATACGATCCGAATTCAGACAACTGGTCGGTCGGAGCGGTGATGCAACGGAATGGGGATGGCGCGCGCGGCGGGGTTATCAGAGACAGGTTTTACCAGGTAGGGGGGTATGGGGCTAGAGAAAACCGGCTGGATACCTACCGCTCTCAGCAGGGATATATGATCACCCTGAGCGGCAGTCAGGTTCTGCCCACGGCCGAAACAGAAGTTACCCTAACGGCCTCCAATATCAAAGATCTGGCAGGCAATGTCGCCTCCCCGCCGCTCGAGACCGCCCTCTATCCTACTACTGGTTCTGCTCCCGAGCTCGTGCTCGATCCGTTGGGAGGCACTCTTGGTGGTGACATCACTGTTGCGTACATAATCTCCGATGCGGATGGCAACCCGGTCAGGCTCACCGGAGAGTATTCAACCGATGCCGGTAGCAACTGGAGTACTGCCACCCTGAGCGGGACCACGAGTGGCATCTTCCCCACCGATTACCAGAATACCCTGGTCTGGCAATCCCGGACCGATCTGCCCGATCAGGAACACGCTGAAGTCGTCGTCCGTATTACTCCCAAGGACAACGATTCCGAGCCAGGAGTGCCCAGAACCGTCTCTTTCCAGCTGGATAACAAACCGCCTGAGTCCATCAACGTCTCCACATATGCTGGATATACTTCACTTACTTTCTGGTTCAACGAGTCCGTAGAGGACACCTCCGCCACGAATCTCACCAGAATCTCCCTGAGCGGAGGGCTGTCGGCCGACACAATCTCGGTCGACAAATGGAAGACCCGGGCCGAGGCACCAGGGGAGCGCACGAATTCCGCCGCCGTAGCGTATGACGGCAAAGTCTATGTAGTCGGGGGCGAGAATAACTGGAACCGGATGGATGTCTACGATCCGGACACCGATACATGGACTGAGCTGGCCCAACTGAACCAGGGTCGATCGAGTTTCACGCTCTGTGTATTGGACGGAAAGATCTACGCGGTGGGAGGAAACAACGATCTCGAGATCTACGATCCGGCGACCGATACATGGGCAGGGGGCGCGTGGGAGCAGGAGACGGGTCAGTCCGGGGCAGGCGCAGCGATCGGCGGCAAGATCTACTGGGCGGGGGGCAATACAGAGGTCAGGCGGTACGATCCCCTGACCAACACCTGGACATCGAGAGCGAACATGCCAACGGCGCGTCAGCCGGCCGGCTACGGACTCATTGATGAGAAGCTCTATGTGGCCGGGGGGGAGTGGGGAGGCAACTACTACTCAGTACTGGAGGTCTACGACCCGGCCACCAACAGCTGGGCGACCAGAGCCCCGATGCCGGAGCCACTGGCAAATGCCGCTTCCGGTGTGATCGACGGGAAGCTCTACGTGGCTGGCGGCTACAACGGAACCGATTTCCTCGACAAGCTCTACGTCTACGACCCCGCTTCCGACAGCTGGTCGATCGAATCCACAACCCCCGAACTCCGGTTCAAAGCAACGGCCACAGTGATCGGCGATAACCTCCACATCATCGGAGGATTTTACGGGACTTATACCCGGGTACACCGGATCTACAATCCGAGGATCGGGTACAAGCTGTCGCTGAGCGGAACCGACGTGCTCCCCTCACCGGAAACACAGCTGACCATTACCGCCAATGCCGGCATCACCGACCGGTACGGCAACACAACCAGCGGCCCGCTCCAACTGAACTTCTACCCCGAGAGCGGACAGTTGCCTTCCATTACCCTCGACTACCCGATCGGAGTCCAGAGAGGCGACGTTTCGATCCCCTACGAGATCTCCGATCCCGAGGGCAATCCGATCAACCTCACCGGTGAGTACTCAACCGACCGGGGGAACAGCTGGCAGACCGCCACCCTGGCCGGAACCATCACCAACCTCTTTCCTGCCGACTATCAGGGGAGTCTGACCTGGAAGACCGCCAGCGATCTGGACGGCCAGGAGGTCCGCCTGACCCGGATCAAGATTACCCCGAACGATAACGCTACCACTTCCGGTCAATCCGCCACCCTCCTGCTCGACATTGACAACCGGCCTCCGATCGCGATCACCGCCCAGGGTGCCAGCGGCGACACCACTTTCACCTTCTGGTTCAATGAGCCGGTCCCGGAATCCACCGCCGTAGCGGTACCCAATTACTCCCTTTCCGGTGGTTACGGCATCGCCGCGATCTCCGTTAATGAAACCTGGGATCGGTCCCATACCCTGGGAATTACCCCCGTTGGTAACGCCTCAGTTACTGAACTCGGCGGCAAGCTCTACGTGGTTGGAGGACACGACGGCACGAACTACTACGACCGACTGGAGGTGTTCGATCCAGCGACAGGGCCCCGCGCCTACTCAGTCGTCGCCGGTCTGAGTGGAAAGTTATATGTCCTCTCAGGGGATAACGCGGGAGGTCGACTCGACGTATTCGATGTGTATGATCCAGTCTCTAATTCCTGGAGTTCACTGGCGTCCCCACCCATCACTCCGGCTTCTTGGGATGCCACTGCTCGTGGAATAGGCGGCAAACTCTACGTCAATCAGCGTGGAGAACCGGCCGAAATGTATATCTACGATCCTGACGCCGCCAGCTGGACGAACATGGCAGGTGGCCTTAACGTCTCCAATCCTGCCACGGCCGTTATTGACGGCAAGTTCTACATCGCCGGTGGCCAGTATGATAACGGCAACCGAACAAACGAGCTGGTCGTGTTCGATCCCCAGACTGGCGTAACTGACATCCTCACATCCATGTCCACTCCCAGATACCGAGCGGTCGGGGGTGCCATCGACGGCAAATTCTACGTCGCCGGCGGAAACAATAACACCGGTGATCTATCCTCGGTTGAGATCTACGATCCTGTCAC
>JALGWK010000517.1 GCA_025774205.1 bacterium | reverse complement strand
GACCAGCCGGTCTACGTGATCAAGGAGGACCTCCACAATCCGAACCTCCTTTTCATCGGCACCGAATTCGCGGTCTTCTGCACCTTCGATCGCGGTGGATCGTGGACCCGGCTGAACCTGAACATGCCGACGGTGGCGTTCCACGACCTGGTTATCCATCCCCGGGATGGCGACCTGGTCGCCGGGACACATGGCCGGGGGCTCTGGATCATGGACGATATCACGCCCCTCCAGCAGGCTACGCCCGACGTCCTGGCTTCCGACGCGCACCTCTTCGACAACCGGACCGTAACCAGGTGGCTCAGCATCCGCACCGGCGGTGGAGGAGGTTCCCTCATCTTCCGGGGTGAGAATCCCCGGCGGGACGCCGCCCTCAATTATTACATCGGGGAGGGAACCACCGGAGAGGTCACCTTCCAGGTCGCCGATATCAGCGGTGAACTGGTGTGGACCCGCACCATCGAAGCTGAGCCGGGCATCAACCGGCTCTGGTGGAACATGAGCTTCGATCCCACAGCGGCCCAGGTCGACCAGCTGAGCGGACAGATCCGTGAGGCGATCGAGTCATTCCGTCCCGAGGCCTCGCGGGCCCAGCTCCGGGAGATGCGGAATGTGGAGCGTGATCTGGAAGGCGCCGCGGGCAACTACGCCGCCCTGCAGGAGATCGTGGACGCTCTCAACGAGCTGTCGGACCGATCATACTACTTCCGGCGGCTCTCCCTGCGCGGTCCGGCGGCAGAACCGGGTGAGTACCTGGTCACCATGACCTTCGACGGGAACGAGCAGCAGAGCCTGCTGACGATCCGGCCCGATCCGCTGACGGAGAAGTAGGGCAGAATAAAAAACAGGGGCGGGGAGCCTTGCGGCTCTCCGCCCCTTTGTATTGCGCCGGTTCGGCGTCTTGAGAAACGGTATTACTTCCAGTAATCGAACATGATCACGGCCATCTTCGACCAGACCCGGTTGGCGACGACCAGTTCGACCCGGTACTCACCCGGGCGAACCCGTGCTTCAATCCAGTTGGGATCGCCGCGGGAAGCCTGTCCACCGAACTGACGACCGCTCATCTGACCCTGCCGACCCCGGGCTCCCTGCTGCCTCTCCTCCTCGGTCCGCTCACGGACCCGGCCGGTCATGTTCCAGATCTCGGTGTTGAGACCGGCGGTGGTGTCGGCCTCGATCTCCTTGATCAGGCGCGCGCCCTGGTAGATCCGGATGGTGGCGTCTTCCACATCGTCCTTCAGGAAGAAAGTCTTCCACATCGTCCTTCAGGAAGAAATTGATGGCCACTCCGGTCGGGGCATTCTCTCCGGCCCAGTTGGTGGAGGCGGTGGCGTTGTTCGCGTACCGGTCCCACTGCACCACGGATTCGATGTCGCAGAGGTGGAAGTCGCGGGCCAGGAAGTCGGGGGTGACTTCCTGCAGCGGCGACATCTTCAGATCGTGGACAGCGACATAGGGCATGTTGTTGCGCAACGGGTACCACATCCGCCCGCCGTCGAAGGTGACATGGACCTGCTTGTCGGTGCCGACGAAGAGCAGGTCGGGATTCTTCCGGTCCTGCCGGATCACGTTGATCGACTCATCGGGCAGGTTACCGGCGATCGAGGTCCAGGTCTCACCGTAATCGGTGGTCTTCCAGACGTATGCCCCGAAGTCGTCTCGACGGAGACCGCTGAAGGTGACGAACGCGGTGCCGGCGTCGTGGGGAGAGGCCGTGACACGGGTTACCCAGTAGTGCGGGTTCCCCGTGATGTTGTCACCGACCAGGATCCATTCCTCACCACTGTCCTTCGTCATCTGGACGTTGCCGTCATCGGTGCCGACCCAGAGCAGGCCCGGGACGATCGGTGACTCATCCATGGTGGTGATGGTGCAGTGCTGGATGTTTCCCGTGCCGACGATCTTGGTCGAGTCAGCCGTGGTCAGGTCGGGGCTGATCACTTCCCACTGCTCGCCGCGGAAGGCTGAACGGAAGACCTTGTTGGCCGCGTGGTAGATCATATCCGTGTTGTGGGGCGAGATGAGGATCGGGGCACACCAGTTGTATCGGTATTCCCGATCGGGATCGGACATCCGGATCGAACGGGAGTCACCGGTGCTCATGTCGAGACGGCGGAGCGGCCCGAACTGGCTCTCGTTGTAGATGATGTTGCTGTTGTTCGGGTCGACCTCGTTGTACATGCCGTCGCCGCCGCCGACACTCCGCCAGTCCTCGAAGCGGATGCTGCGCCCGGCCGCGTTCGTGTTCGGACCGCCATGGGAACCGTTGTCCTGAAGCCC
>JALGWK010000516.1 GCA_025774205.1 bacterium | reverse complement strand
TATTCCTGCCTGAGGGCGTCCACCGGATCGATCCGGGCCGCCCGGCGGGCAGGGATGAATGATGCCGTCATGGCTACTCCCGCCAGAAGCGCTACCACCATCAGGTAGGTGGGCAGGTCGTGACTCGAGATCCCGAAGACCATTCCTTCCAGCAGGGAAGTTGTCAGCAGGGCCAGGGTAACACCGATCACAACGCCGATGAGGGTTACCATCGCGCCCTGCCTGAGGACCATCCCGATCAGCTCCCTGCGATCGGCGCCCAGCGCGGCGCGGATTCCGATCTCCTGTTTCCTCTGCCCGACGCTGTAGAGTATCGAACCGTAAATCCCGCCGGCTGCCAGCAGGATGGCCACCACCGCGAAGACCAGGAGGATGGTCATGTAGAACCGCGGCTCGTTGAAGGACTCCGCTATCCGACCGCTCATGGTATATGTTTCGGTGATCGGCTGATCGGGGGCTACCTCCCAGACAGCATTGCGTAGTACCGGCAGAAGCGCGGCAGGATCACCACTGGTCCGGACCAGGATCGAACAGCGATATCCACCAGCGCCGAATTGCTCCCACGACCACCAGATATGTGACATTCGCTCACTGGCTAACCCCCAGTGTCTCAGTCCACTCACAACTCCGACGATCTGGAACGTTGTCTCGTTCGAGGTGAATGTGCGGCCGATAGCCTCATTCTCACCGTAGAGTTTCCCGGCCAGGTAGTTGGAGATGACGACCGGTATCGGATCGGTGTTTTCATCTCCCGGCTGAAGTTCCCGGCCTCGCAGGTCGGCCCGCAGAAGAGCAAAGTAGCCGTTGGTGACCGGATTGAGACAGGTGAACTCATCGATTTCCACCCCTTCGTCGTTCCGGAAACCGTTGTTGAAGGCACCTGATAATCCGCCGGAGTAATAGAGGAACGGAGTGGTAGTTGCCGCTGCGACCTCCTCGACTCCAGGGACGCTCCTCAGCCGCTCGAGGATCCGGCCGTTCAGATTGGCCCGCTCCTCCTCTGTTGAGGCATCAGTATCGAACCTGAGCGGGATCACCGCGATCCCCTCACTGTCAAATCCCGGAGTGACCGGACCGCCTGGAGTCGGATGAAACTGTTCATCAGGAGGCCCGCGGTGGTGAGCAGGACCAGCGCCATTGAGATCTCGATGACGACCAGGCCGTTCCGCAATCGGGCACGGGTGCGGCCACCGGTCGCGCGGCGGGATGAATCCCGGAGCGCGGAGTTCACGTCGAATCGCCAGGCCCGCAGAGCGGGCGCGAGTCCAAAGAGGACACCGGTCAGGACAGAGATCCCGAGCGCGAATCCGAGGACTCTCAGATCGATCCCGATCCGTTCGGCCAGCGGTATCCCGCCGGGATTAAGGGCTTCGAACAACCTGACTCCGAACACCGCGATGACGACCCCCAGAACCCCACCGGTCAGAGAGATGACCATGCTCTCGGTGATCATCTGTGCCATCATGCGCCTGCGGCTTGCGCCTATCGCGTAGCGGAGTCCGACTTCATGGACCTTGTCGGTCCCACGGGCCAGAAAGAGGTTGGCCACGTTCGCGCAGGCGATCGCCAGCAGGAGAGCGACTGCGCCCAGCAGAAGGAGGAGGGGGGTCTCGATTTCACCGGTAAGGGCCGCCTGCAGGGAGATGATCGAGATAGGGGCAGGGGAGCCATCGTCATCCTGGTATCGGTCGGGGAACTCCTCAGCCAGGCTGACAGACAGGGCGTTCATTTCTTCCTGGGCCTGCGAGAAGGAGATACCCGGTTTCAGGCGGGCAACGATCTCCAGGATGTAGGAGTTCGGTTGCTGGAGTTCAGGCAAGGTGATGTCGAGGGGTAGGAAAACATCACTCTGATCGCCCTCAAGCTCAGCCGGGGCTCTGAAACTCTCAGCGAGGACACCGACCACGACCACCGACATGTTACTCAACGTGATCGTCTCCCCGACGATGGACGGATCGGCGCTGAACACCCTCTGCCAGGCTCCGTGACTGAGCACGGCGACCCTGGGGAGACCGAGGAAATCATCAGGTATAAAGAGCCGGCCATGGGCGACCCTGGCATCGAGCATCGGCAGGAGTTCAGGAGTGGTGAAGAATGCTTTGAACCGCTCCGGTGAACTTCCACCGGTATAATCAATTTCAAGAGGGGTAGTGGCACCAATCGAGGAGAAGACCGTGCTCCGGGCTTTCCAATCCCGGTAACTGGGAACGGATGGTCGTGCTCGCGCCGACCCCGAGCCCGATGATGAGGAGCACCGTCAGTGCGAAGGCGGGACGTTTGAAATAACCGCGGACGGCAATCCTGGTGTCGAGAGCGATCGCCGCAAGAACCGAGCCGATCGAACGGAGCCGGAGTCGCCAGCTACCGATCTTCTCCAGTTCGGTCCGCGTCTGCTCGATACCGCCAAATTCCTCCTCGGCGATCCGGCGGGCCTCCTCCTCGGTCGATCCCTCCTCAATAAGCTGTTCGACACGGGTTTCGATGTGGAAGAGGATCTCCTCGTCGATGTTTCGGCTTACGTGCCGCTCGTTCTCCTCGAGACGGAAAGCCGGCCGCACTCACGATACGTCTCCACCGGCAGTTTCGAATACCAGCCGGACGGCGTCGGTGTGACGGATCCACTCCTTCATTCCCTTCATCAGGCGTTTACTCCCGGCTGGGGTCACGACGTAGAACTTCGCCCGGCGGCCCTTCTCCGATATTCGCCATTCTCCCGTGATAAGTCCCTTCTTCTCGAGTCGATGAAGGGAGGGGTAGAGGGCGTTGCCCTCGATCCTCAACTCGTTTCCCGAGAACTGGTCAATCGCTTCGCTGATCTCCAGTCCGTGTCTCGGTCCGTTGAGACTGAGGGTTTTGAGGATCAGCAGATCGACACTGCCGTACATGGGGGTCGCGTTCCTGTCAGCCACGGTCATTCTCCCGATTCACTCGTGCAGGATCGTTGGCGGT
>JALGWK010000167.1 GCA_025774205.1 bacterium | reverse complement strand
CGAACTGGGGATCGACTACACCTGGAGCACCTACGCATCCGATGGCGGGAACTTCGGGCTCTTCACCTCTCACGAGATCATGAAGCGTCTCAACGCCAAGATCTACGCCGAGGCGGAACGACTGGGCGTGAAGTGGATCCTCGGTGGCGAATGCGGGCACATGTGGCGGGTCATCCACCAGTACATGGACACCCTCAACGGGCCGGCCGACTTCCTCGAGGTGCCGAAATCGCCGCTCACCGGCACCGTCTTCGAGAACGCGAAATCCACGAAGATGGTCCACCTGATGGAGTTCCTGGCCGACCTGATACAGCACGGGAAGCTGAACCTCGACAAGAGCCGGAATGACCATCTCAGCGTCACATTCCACGACTCGTGCAATCCGGCCCGGGCCATGGGCATCCTCGAGGAGCCCCGCTACGTGATCAGGAACGTCTGCAACAATTTTTTCGAAATGCCGGAGAACACCATCCGGGAACAGACCTTCTGCTGCGGCGGCGGCGCCGGCCTGGGGACCGACGAGAATATGGAGATCCGGCTCCGGGGCGGGCTCCCGCGCGGCAACGCCGTCCGACACGTGCAGGAGACCCACGGCGTCAACCGGCTGGCGGCCATGTGCGCCATCGACCGGGCTACCCTTGTTACGGTCTGTGACTACTGGGCCCCGGGTGTGAAGGTCACCGGGATCACCGAGATGGTGGCCAACGCGCTCATCCTCTCGAACGAGGATAAGCGCACCCTCGACCTCCGGATGGAACCGCTCCACTGGGTTGATCAGGGGGATGACGGCGGAGGTGACGTCACGGATACGGCCGGAGATGGTGACGATGATGACTTCACGCCACCCGCGGTCGAAAGGGCCGGCGTCGGAGATGATGCCGGTGATGGGGAAGGAGGTCCCGACGATGAATGACCGGAAGAAGATCTACGTTGGACTGGCCATACTCATCATCGCGGTGACCTTCCCCTTCTGGTACGGGTTGGTCGTCACCGGTGACTCGACCCGGCCCGAACTCTTCCTGCCTCCCGATGCCACCGAATGCATCGAGGAGACCGGTTTCATGACCGCCAACCACATGGTCCTGTTAAAAGAGTGGCGCGACACGGCCGTGCGGGAGGGTGAGCGGGAGTACACCTCCCGGTCGGGAGAGGTCATCAAGATCAGCCTGACGAGCACCTGCATCAGCTGTCACGGCCGGAAGGACGAGTTCTGCGCCCGCTGTCACGACTACTCGAATGTCAAGCTGACCTGCTGGAACTGTCACGTCGCGCCGGAAGGGAAGTGAGTGATGGAGAGGAGCCGACGCAAATTCTTCAGAGATGCCGGTGCCGCCACACTCGGCCTCGGATGCGGTCTGCCGATGCTTGGAACCGGTTGTTCGTCTGCCGGGGAGGGAGCGCAATCCGACAGCGGTTCCACCGGTCAGTTGGCGATGGTCATCGACCTCGAGAAGTGTCATAACGACGAGATCAGGACCGCCTGCGCGGAAGCGTGCCGAAAGGCCCACAACATTCCTGAGATCCCCGATCCCGATGATGAGATCGAGTGGATCTGGGATGAGCACTACGAGCACGTCTTCGAAGACCTGGTGCACGAGCGCACGCCCCACGAACTGAAGGAAGCGCCGGTCCTCGTGCTCTGCAACCACTGCGACAAGCCACCATGCGTCAGGGTCTGCCCGACCCAGGCCACCTGGAAACGGGATTCCGACGGGGTGGTGATGATGGACATGCACCGGTGCATCGGGTGCCGTTACTGCATGGCTGCCTGCCCCTACGGCTCGAGGAGTTTCAACTGGCGGGATCCGCGGGACTACATCGAGATGGACGCTGACGGTGAGTTCCTGACCGACTTCCCGACGCGGTCAAGAGGGGTGGTCGAGAAGTGCAATTTCTGCGTGGATCGGATCCGTGAAGGACTCATCCCGGCCTGTGTGGAAGCCGCCGCCGGTGTGCCCGGTGGTGAGGGAGCCATGGTATTCGGGGACCTGAGGGATCCCCATTCAGAGGTGAACCGGCTCCTGGAAGAGAAGAACACGATCGTCAGAAGGCACAGCCTGGGTACGGGCCCGAATGTCTACTACATCGTGTGACAGGAACATGAGAACTGACAGGGATATGAGCTTCATCTTGAAGGGAACGAGGTAACCGGTATGCTGGACGCCGCATTTCGGGGTAGCAAGCGTTACTGGACCATCCTGGCGGTCTGGGTGGCTCTGATCGTGATCGGAGGCATCGCCTTCGCACGGCAGATGACCGAGGGATTGACGATCACCGGGATGAGCCAGGATGTGACGTGGGGGATCTACATCGCGCAGTTCACCTTTTTCGTCGGAGTCGCCGCTTCGGCCGTGATGGTGGTCCTGCCCTACTACCTGCACGACTTCAAGGCTTTCGGCAGGATGGTGATCCTGGGCGAGTGCCTGGCCATTTCGGCCGTGCTCATGTGCATACTCTTCATCATGGTGGATATGGGACAGCCGCAGAGGTTCACCAATGTCCTCCTCCACCCGACGCTGAACTCGATGATGTTCTGGGACAGCCTGGCGCTCATGGGCTACCTGTTCCTGAACCTCATCATCGGCGCCACGACCCTGGACGCCGAACGGAAGGGAGCCCCACCCGCGCGCTGGGTGAAGCCGCTGATCATCCTCTCCATCCCGGTCGCGGTGAGCATCCACACGATTACGGCTTTCCTCTACTCCGGACTCGAGGCCAGGCCCTTCTGGATGACGGCGATCCTGGCCCCCCGGTTCCTCGCCTCGGCCTTTGCCTCCGGACCGAGCCTGCTCATCCTGCTGGCCCTGATCCTCAGGAAGATGAACAAGTTCGACGTCGGCCGGGAAGCGATCAGGAAACTGGCGTTGATCGTCGCTTACGCCATGGTGATCAACATCTTCTTCACCGGGGTCGAGTTCTTCACCGCGCTCTACAGCGATATGCCCCATCACACCATGGCCTTCGAATACATGTTCCGCGGCATCGAGGGGCATAATTCACTGGCCCCGTGGATGTGGACCGGGATGTCGATCGCGCTCATCAGCGCGATCCTGCTGATCATACCGAAGATCCGCGCCAACGAACGATTCCTGCCGTTCCTCTGCGTGGGAGTGATAACATCGATCTGGATCGAGAAGGGGATGGGGATCGTGGTGACCGGGTTCGTCCCCTCACCACTCGGGAAGATCGTCGATTACTCACCCACCGGCGCCGAAGTGATGGTCACCGTAGGGGTTTACGGCATCGGACTGCTGGTTCTGACCTTGTTGTACAAGATCGTAGTAGAGGTAAGAGCACGACAGAACGTGACGTATGAAAAAGTGATGTAAATCAGGATCGACACGAACAGGTGTTAAGAGACAGAGTGATACGCATGCCATCATTCCATAGCTGAAGGGAGTCGACGATGGCAGAAAAAGCCACACCGATGTTGGACGAACTGGAAAAGGGACCCTGGCCCAGTTTCGTCACGCAGATAAAGGAAATGGCCGAAGAGAAGGAGGAGTGTCGACAGCTCCTCGCACTGCTCGAACGGTCATATGAAGAGAAGATAGGTCACTGGAAGCACGGCGGAATCGTCGGCGTCATGGGTTACGGCGGCGGTGTTATCGGCCGGTACAACGACCTGCAGGAGGAGTACCCGGCCATCGCTCACTTCCACACCCTGCGTGTCAACATGCCGAGCGGCTGGTTCTATACGTCGGATGCGCTCAGGACCATATGCGACATCTGGGACGAGCACGGATCGGGACTCACGAACATGCACGGGTCTACAGGTGATATCATCCTCCTGGGGACGAAGACCGATGAGCTCGAACCGACCTTCGCGGCATTGACTGAAAATGGTTTCGACCTGGGAGGGTCCGGCTCGGACCTGCGCACACCCAGCTGCTGCTGCGGACCGGCCCGATGCGAGTGGGCGTGTTATGATACTCTGCAGATCACCGATCACCTCACCCAGCATTTCCAGGACGAGCTGCACCGTCCGGCGTTCCCGTACAAGTTCAAGTTCAAGTTCGCGGGTTGCCCGAACGACTGTGTCGCCTCAATCGCCAGAGCTGATATGTCCTTCATCGGCACGTGGCGTGACGAAATCCAGGTGAACCAGGACGAAGTCCGGACATACGCCGAGAACGGTCTGAACATCGAACGGGATGTCTGCGGGAACTGTCCGACCAAGTGTATCGAGTGGGACGGCAACGAATTCTCGGTTGATGACTCCAACTGCGTGAAGTGCATGCACTGCATCAACGCCATGCCAAAGGCTCTCAAGCCGGGCAAGGACCGCGGTGCCACCATCCTTCTCGGGGCGAAGGCACCGATCGTGGATGGGGCGCTTCTGTCATCAGTACTGGTTCCGTTCATGAAACTGGAGCCGCCGTACGAGGAGTTGAAAGACCTCATTGAACGCATCTGGGACTTCTGGGGCGAGAACGGCAAGAACCGGGAACGATGCGGCGAGCTGATGCAGCGCGTCGGTCTCGGGAATTTCCTGGAAGCCATCGAGGTGGAACCGATCCCGGAGATGATCGCTCACCCGAGAGAGAATCCGTACGTCTTCTACGAAGATTACTTTGAGGAAGAAGACGAGGAAGAAGACGGGGAGTAGAGATTCCGGAGTCGAGGTTGCACCGGATCTGAATGCATACACTTTGATTTAGGGAGATACACCGATGGCTACAGACAGAATAACCGATATCGGGCCTCCGCATTACGAGAAGTTCCTGCCCCCGATCATCAAGGATAACTACGGCACGTGGGACTACCATGAGATCATCAAGTCGGGTGTCATGGTCCAC
>JALGWK010000166.1 GCA_025774205.1 bacterium | reverse complement strand
AAGCCAATCATTCCGAACAGGCAGTAGAGGCGTTCAAGCGTCTCAGGGAGAATGATCCCGAGTTCCCCGATCTGGATGAATTCCTCGACCAGGCGATGCAACTGTCGAAACAGTCGCAGAGCCAGTGACGGGAAGCCGGATCATCCAATCTGTGATTCCGGCAGCTCGTCCCATCTGTTGACAGGTCCGCAGAGAGCTATCGACAGTGTTACCTCCAGGCACCTTATTCTTCTGAACACTTGTTCAGGCAATCGTAAGTAGGAGAGTATTCCGCCAGTCAGCAGACTGTCAGCACTCGACCTTCTCACACCAGTCCGGTTCATGACTGGAATGGAGGTGTGTGCCGATGGAACGCCCGACATTTAGGATTTGTAATAACCGAAGGATTATCACGCACATATTGTATTACCCGCAAACAGTACGTGAATCCCGAACAGAGGAAGGACCGAAGAAGACATGACGTCAACGAACCAGTCTGTGAGATCGTGGCACCGCGGGGCAGGGAAGGGTCGATTGGTGGCCGGTTTCGTTCTGCTCTTCTTCATGCCGTTGTTCCTGTCTGCCTCCGTTCTCGGCCAGGATGTGACCGAGGAGAATACCCATCAGAAGCTGCGGGTTTTTCTCGACAACGGATACCACAGGTTGAGCGAGGATTACATCCGGACCGAGATCGATTTCGTCGACTGGGTCCGTGATCCGGCCGACGCGAATGTCCACATCATCCTGACCTCCCAGTCGGCCGGTGGTGGCGGCAACGCCTTTACCCTCGATTTCATTGGCAGGAACGGATTCCAGGATCGTTCCGATTCGCTCGTCCACACCTCGAGTCAGACTGACACGAGCGATGAGATCCGCGAGGACATCGTGAGGCTGATGAAGGTAGGGCTGGCACCTTACATCCTGCGCACTTCGTGGAGTGAGAACATCAATCTTATCTACCGTGAAGTGACTGCACGGGACAGGGTGGAGACTTCGATCGACGACCCGTGGAACTACTGGCTCTTCCGGACCAGCCTGAGCGGGAACATCGAGGGGGAGAAGACCAACAAGCAGGAGTCGGTCAACGGTTCCTTCTCGGCCCGCCGGATCACCTCTGAGTGGAAGATCGAACTGGAATCACGGGGTGATTACAGCGAGCGGATTCACGCACTGACCGATTCCACCATCACCAACTACACCTCCAGTGTCAACATGAGCGCCAATATCGTGAAGAGCCTGGGTGAGCACTGGGCGGTGGGCGGCAGGGGTGCCCTCAGTTCATCGACCCGGCTGAACCAGGACAGGGTGATAACCGCGGGGCCCGCCCTGGAGTACAGCATCTTCCCCTACAGCGATTTCACCCGCCGCCAGCTTACGCTCCAGTACCGGCTCAACGTCTCGTCCTTCAATTACATCGAGGAGACGCTCTACGGCAAGACGTCCGAGACCCTGCTCAATCAGTCGCTCCGGGTCGGCCTGCAGATCACCCAGCCATGGGGATCGGCCCGCGGCTCGATCGAGGCGGCCCATTTCTTCCACGACGCGGGTAAATATCACTTTTCATCATCGATCTGGTGTGATTTCCGCCTCTTCCGGGGATTCTCCTTCACCGTCAATGGGCGGTATTCACAGGTATATGATCAACTCTATCTCTCAGGTCGGGGCGCCTCTGACCAGGACATCCTGCTTCGTCTTACGAAACTCGAGTCAGCCTACGAGTACGAGATCAGGATCGGCTTCAGCTATACCTTCGGATCGATCTTCAACAGCGCGGTCAACCCGAGACTGCAGCGTCAGGGGGGTGGGATGGACCGGTACCGGCGCTAAGTGTAGTCGACATGGCGGATACCTCGTTGATCCGCGGCAGGTTCAGGGAGCGTTCCTCCGGAGCGCTCCCTTAATCTTTATCACCCAGGCGTGTTCACAGGGCAGGTCAGCGGGCGTTATGCCGGGCGGGCGGATCGAGATCCCGTCGCGTCGGGGCGACCATTCCAGCTGATCGGACACTCCCAGCATCGAAACGGCGGTCACGTCACCGGCCGCGATCCCCTCGACCACGATCTCTTCCGTGGGCCAGCGGGTAGTGATGAGGAACAGATCGTCGCCTTTCGCCGTGAAGTACAGGCTCTTCTCAGCCTCATCATCCTCTCCCGCCTCTTCCTGCGCGGTTACAGAGTAGACTCCATCCTCATCCTCGGCAGATGATCTATCCCGATGCCATGACGTGGATTCGTAGATCGCTTCTCCGTTCACATCGAGCCAGCGGCCTATATCGAGCAGCCGCTGCTGCATGATGACCGGGATCCGGCCATCGGCGGTCGGGCCAACGTTCAGCAGGAGATTGCCGCCGCGGCTGGCGATGTCGATCAGTTCCCTGATGAGCTCGGCCGAGGTGCTGTAGTCATCGATGTTCTCGGCCCGGTTGAACCCGTAGGAGCCGCCGATTCCGCGGCTCTCCTCCCACGGGTGGTCGGGACCGACCTCCGCGTCGGCGTACTCGCTGGAGAAGTAGTCCCCGTGGGCGCCGGGCATCCCGTTTGCCCACCGGTCGTTCACCACGACCTCGTGACGGTTCGGGGCCTCGTTGTAGAGCCAGGCGAGGAACTCCTTCGTCTGCCAGTACTCTTCGGTGCCGTCCCATTCACCGGCATCGGAGAAGATCAGGGCGGGCTGGTAGCGTGTGACCAGCTCCCTCAGCTGGGGGAGGAGGTGCTCATCCACGTACCGGTCCTCCGGGATACGGTATTTCTCCACCAGGTCGAGATCGATGTAGTACCCCGTATCGGTCCGATGGGTCCACGTGCTCTCCCACTCGATGATGGAGTAGTAGAGACCATACCGCAGTCCCGCCCGGCGGACGGCGTCCGCCAGATCGCCGACCAGGTCACGTCGGGGACCGGTGTCACCACTGTTCCAGCCCTTCTTGAAGGGGCTCTCCGTTGGCCAGAGTGAGAAGCCGTCATGATGCTTGCTGGTGAGGACGACATATCTCGCGCCGGAGCGCCTGAAGAGATCGGCCCACAGATCGGGATCGAACAGTTCGGCCCTGAAGAGGGGAGCGAAATCGCGGTACTCGAAATCTTCACCGTAATTCGCCACGTGGAACTCATGCCCGCCGTTCTCGTGGTCGTCGATCACCCGGGCGTAGTACCACTCGGCATACGAGGCATAGAGACCGTCGGAGAGCGGCCGGTAGGCAGGGACCGAATAGACCCCCCAGTGGATGAAGATCCCAAACTTCGCCTCGTTGAACCACGCCGGGATCGGCCGGGAGTCGAGAGATTCCCAGGTCGGTTCGTAGTGCTGGGCTGTCGCAGGTCGGCAGATCAGCAGGGTGATACCGATACAGGCGATCAGATGTCGGTGGGAAATCATGCGTTCTCACTCCGCTGGTGTTCCGCGTCATCTCGGCAGCCCCATCATAAAGAGGGCGCACCAGCAGGAGAATCGCTATCTACCCCCCGATCAATTCGGCATAAGCGGCCGCCAGCGCCATGCCGATCCGGTTGCCCTCCCACTCCGCAAACTCATCACCCAGATCTGACAGGGTGAGGGCCAGGATATCCTCCTTCGATTTCCCTGCGGCGTGGGCGCTCTGCACGATGTCTCTGACCGCCTGGAGATATCGCCCCATGGCGCTCAGGTCATTCAGATTTCCCAGTTCGCCATGTCCAGGAACAACCTTTGTCTCTCCGTTGCCGAGCCGGACGAGGGTATCGATAAAGGAGATCCAGCCGGCTGTGTGGGCGCCTCGGCCCGTGTCCACGTAGGGGGTCATCCGGTTAAAGAGGAGATCTCCGGTGATGAGGACGTTATCGCCGGGGAGCCACACCGCCACGTCGGTGTCAGTGTGCGCGCGCCCACCCTGGAGCAGATGTATCTCGTTCCCACCCAGTCGGAAGGTCATCTCGCCATCGAAGACGATCCGTGGCAGGGCCGCGACGTCGGCTCCCGAGGCGCTCATCCGTTCAAACGTCTTCCGGTGGGCGATGATATCGGCCTCTGCCTGGAGGATGGCGTTGCCGCCCACGTGGTCCCCGTGGACGTGCGTGTTGATGATGTAGCGGATCGGCTGATCGGTGATCGCTCTGACCTGTTCGATGATTCCGGCCGCCGAGTCGCTGTACTGGGTGTCGATGACGATGACGCCTTCATCGGTTACCACCGCGCCGACATTCCCTCCTCGGCCCGAGAACATCCAGACATGATCGGACACCTGCTGTCGCTCCAGTGTCTGAGCCTGTCCCCGGACGGGGAGGCTTCCGCTCACGAGAGCCAGGAGGATCAGTCCGGCGATCGGAAGGGATCGTGTCAGGGATCGTGTCATGGGTCGGCTAATGGCTGGCTGGTTCGTGATTCCGTTACGAGACATCGCTTCACCTCACGTGATTCTGAAGTGGGATCGTCCCCGTATTTTCGAAAGGGACTTGATTCGGAGGCCGAATATCTGTAACTGAATATGTGACAGATCGAACTTACTGCGCAAGGAGAAGATTAAATCATGGCTTTGACAGAATCGACGATGCTTTCGCTGGGAACTGAAGCTCCCGGTTTCACCCTTCCCGACACCGAAGGCAATTCCGTTTCCCTGGACGATCTGACCGACGGGGAGGCCCTGGTAGTCATTTTCCTGTGCAACCATTGCCCCTACGTCATCCACGTCCAGCAGGAACTGGCCGCGGTCGCCGAGGCTTACGAAGCGCGTGGTATCCGCTTCGTCGGCATCAACTCCAATGATGTCGAATCGTACCCCGATGACAGTCCGGAGCGGATGCGTGAGGAGAAGGAGCGGATCGGGTACACCTTCCCCTACCTCTTCGATGAATCG
>JALGWK010000515.1 GCA_025774205.1 bacterium | reverse complement strand
GCCGCCGGTCACGTACGCAGCGGATCCGGTCGAAGGTCTCATCACAGCGGTCGCGGGCGGCGATGATGTACTCTCTGCCGCTCCCCGCCTCCGGCAGAGATCGACCGTGCAGGTCTCCGATCGATTCGATACCGGCTATGCTTGTGGCGGTCGGCGCCAGGTCGATCAGGCTCACCAGTCCATCGCTGACCGCACCCGCGCCCTCTCCTCCCGGCCGCCGCCTTCATACAGGAACTGCTTGCCGCGCACATGGGCCCGACCATGATCGCCGAAGAAGAAGACGATCGTATCCTCGGCCAGACCCTCCTCCTCCAGGCGGGCGAGTACCGCTCCGATCTTCCGATCCAGGTTCTGCGCGCACTCCAGATAGTCCGCCCAGTCCCGTCTGGTTACCGGGTGGTCGGGGTAGTACGGCGGCAGATCGACCTGATCGGGATCGACCGGGCGATCGGGATCACGGGTAAAATTCCGGTGGGTCTCACTGAAGTTCACCTGGGCAAAGAATGGCTGTCCCGATGACCGTTCAGCCCAGTCGATCCCGTCGAACAGTTCGCCGGCGGTGAAATTGAGATCTGTCTTGCCTGCCTGCTCCCGGTTTGTTCCGGCCTGATTGCAGGTGAACCAACCGGCCTCACGGAACTGTTCCGTGATCACACGGATCCCGTCGGGAAGCGGGCCTTTCGGATCGGTGCGGTGCTGATGTGCTCCGATCGAGGTCTGGTACATTGAGGTCATCAGGGCCGAACGGCTCGCTGAGCAGACCGGAGCGGTCGCGAAGGCATGGGTGAAACGCGTCCCCTCCCGGGCCAGCCGGTCGATATTGGGTGTGTGTACGTGATGAGTACCGTAACAGCCAAGATCGGGAGAAAGATCTTCGGCGATGAGCCAGAGGATGTTCGGTCGCTCCTGCCGGCCCTCGACGTGAATGATCGACCGCGGCAGCCCCCCGAGCATGAGACCGCCGGCGGCGGCGGCTGTAGTGGAGACGAATCCGCGCCGGTCGAGTGTTCCGTCCCGGGCTCTTTTCATCGGAAGGAGATGATCAGGCCCGCCGCATCCGCGCGGTTATCCGTGGCCTTCAGTTCGGTATACCGTTCCAGGTTCTCCAGGTCGGGATCACCAACGACCAGGGTATAGGTAGTCTCCAGGGAGAAGACCCGTGGCTGAATGGTCTTACCCGCGATCCGGAGGGTGTAGACGATCTCGCCGGTATCTTCCCTGATCACCTGGATGACGGGATCCTCCAGCCCCTCGACCGCTACCCGGGGCAGGAAACCGACCGGTTCACGGCTGTAATTGTCGAGTTGATTGAACTCCACCGGCCACCCGGGGTACTGCTCGGCATCGGGGGCCGAGGGATCGATCCAGCGAGGCCAGCATTCGATGGTGATGTCCCGCGTCGAGCGATTCATACGGACGATCCCGTAACCGACAGCCCGGTCGTGCACGAAACCGTCGAAGAAGTCACCGGTATACTCCGGTGAACCCGGTTCCCGGTTAAGACCCGGTTCGGGCGGGAACCAGCGCCGCGGCCAGGTGTTCCCGACCGACGGCACGCAGAAGGCATAGCCCGCGTCTCCCCACTCATCAACCCCGTACCGGATGGTGCTGCCGAGATGCTGGTCTCCCGCGATATGGACCGCGAATCCCCGGCGTATCTCCCTGATCGCCCGATTCCTGCCGCTCTGCGGCCACCCGTTGGAATCACCATCGGAGGCCTTCTTCCAGTCAGGGGGATAGACGTCCTGATCGAGAATCGGGGTCGAGGGCAGTACCGCTCCGCTCGAGGCGCCAGCGGGAATCGTTGCCACGTTCGCGAAGATCGTCTGGGAAAGAACCACCTTCATCCAGGTCGCGTTCTTCCAGTCGGCCGACCACTCGCTGAGGAATTCAAGCTGTCGATCTCCCAGCAACACCGCTCCCGGCACATCCGCGCCGGTGACCGGATCGAAGCCGGGGGCCTGCGGCCAGCCGTTCACGAATCGGCCGGCCGGCACTGCCACGGTCGGGCTCGACTTCCACTGCCGGTCCCCGAGCACCGCGAAACTCACCCCGCCGTACTGGACGTTGGTGTAGTAGACGGAGATCCCCTGTCCCGAGGGAGTCGGATCGTGAGGATAGGGAAGATGGGAGGTCTGGGTTTGATGCACGACGTTTACGAACCGCGGCGGCATCACATAGCCGCCGCTGTCCTGGGCGGTCATCCCCTGAGACGCTTCTGCCT
>JALGWK010000165.1 GCA_025774205.1 bacterium | reverse complement strand
TCCCCCGGCAATCTCTATTCCTCGCCCCGGCGGATCTCGATCGATCCCTCCCGGCCGGTTCGTTACGCCCTCGAGATGGATGAAGTGATACCTCCAATCACGGAAGCGGAGGACACAGAGTATATCAAACACGTCAGGATCCAGAGTGATCTCCTCACCGAGTTCTGGGGCCGCCCGATGTACCTCGGAGCCCACATCCTGGTACCGGAGGGATTCGAGGAGCACCCCGAGGCGCGCTATCCCCTGATGGTGTTTCACGGACACTACCCCTCCGATTTCGGGGGCTTCCGCACCGAACCACCCGACCCCGACCTTGAGCCCGATTACAGCAGCCGGTTCCAGCTCGAAGGGTACAACCTGATCCAGCAGCAGGAGGCGTACGACTTCTACCAGTGGTGGATCGCGCCCGAGACACCCCGCTTCCTGATCATCGAGATCCAGCACCAGAATCCCTATTACGACGATTCGTACGCCGTGAACTCAGCCAACCTGGGGCCGTACGGGGACGCCATAACCTACGAGCTGATCCCCTACATCGAGGAGCAGTTCCGGGGCCTCGGTGAGGGCTGGGCACGGTTTCTCTATGGCGGCTCCACCGGCGGATGGGAAGCGCTGGCAGTCCAGGTCTTCTATCCCGATGAGTACAACGGTTGTTTCGCGGCCTGTCCCGATCCGATCGACTTCCGCCAGTACTGCCTGGTGAATATTTACGAGGATGAGAACGCCTACTACGAGGATGGGCCCCTTCACCGGGTGGAACGGCCCGCCCGTCGTGACTGGCTTGGAAACGTCAGCACCACGACCAGGGACGACAACCATCTCGAACTGGCGCTGGGCTCCAACAGCCGCTCCGGCGATCAGTGGGACATCTGGCAGGCGGTCTACTCCCCCATGGGCAGGGACGGCTACCCGCAGCCGATCTGGGACAAGTACACCGGCGAGATCGATCACGAGGTGGCCGAATACTGGCGTGAGAACTACGACCTGCGCCATATCCTCGAGCGCGACTGGGCGACACTCGGACCGAAACTGGTCGGCAAGCTCCACATCTACTGCGGCGACATGGACAACTACTACCTCAACAACGCCGTCTACCTGATGGAGGAGTTCCTCGAGGGCACGACCGATCCCTACTACGATGGCCAGGTCGATTACGGCGACCGGGCCGAGCACTGCTGGAACGGGGACCAGGAGAATCCCAACGCCATCTCACGTCTCCGTTACAACACCATGTACCTGCCGAGGATCCTGGAGCGGATAAACGAAAGCGCGCCTCCCGGCGCCGACATCGAGAGCTGGTGGTACTGAGATGATCACGGTTGAAGACCTGCACAAGAGCTACGGCGATACGGTCGCGGTCGACGGCATCACCTTCACCGCCGAACCGGGCCGCATCTTCGGACTGCTGGGGCCGAACGGGGCCGGGAAGACCACCTCGATCGACTGCATCGCAGGAGTGCACAAGCCGACTTCAGGACGGATCACTGTCGGTGAATTCGACATCGTCCGGAACGCGCGGCAGGCGAAAGCGCAGATGGGGGTTGTACCCCAGGAAGTCGCCCTCTACGAGGAGGTGTCGGCCCGCGAGAACCTCCACTTCTGGGGTGGAGCGTGTGGTCTGAAAGGAGCGACCCTGAAAGAGCGGGCCACCGAGGTGCTCGAGCTGATCGGCCTCATCGACCGGGCCGAGGAGGCGATCAAGAAATACAGCGGCGGCATGAAGCGACGGCTCAATTTCGGCTGTGGCATCATGCACCAGCCTCCGGTACTTCTGCTCGATGAACCGACCGTTGGTATCGATCCCCAGAGCCGGGTCCGGTTGCTCGACCTGGTACGCGAGCAGGCCGCCGCCGGTGTAACAGTACTCTACACTACCCACTACATGGAGGAAGCGGAAGCGCTCTGCGACGAGATCGCGATCATCGATCACGGCACCATCCATGCCCAGGGTTCCCTTGAGGAACTGCGGACCCTGGTCGGCGAGAAGGACATGGTCAGATTGACCGGCACCTTCGATCCCGGGACCGTCAGCAGGGCTCTGAGTGACAACCTGCCCGAGGTCGAGATCATGGAGAGTGACGAGGAAGCCCTTCTGGTGTCGATGATGGATGCCGCCGGTAATCTCGTTGCCCTGCTCGGGGTACTGCACGATACCGGGGCCGTCCTGAGGGAGACATCGGTCCGGCGACCGAGTCTCGAGACCCTCTTCATCAAGATGACCGGCAAGGAGCTGCGTGAGTAACCTGCGATATCTTCTTGCCGCGATCCGGAAGGATATCGGGCGGATACTGAAGGACCCGCTCGGGATCCTGCTCTGGCTCTGCATGCCGGTCATGGTGGGAGTCCTCGTCAACCTGGCATTCGGGGGTGGGGACGGGGAGACACCGACCGCCGAGCTCCTGATCGCTGACGAGGACAACTCTCTCCTGAGCGGTCTGCTGACCGGCGGGTTCGGTCAGGGCGAGATGGCCGAACTGATTCATACACGGGCTGTCACCCGTGCAGAGGGTGAGCGGGAGATCTACCGGGGTCGCGCGACCGCCCTGCTCGTCATCCCTGAAGGGTTCGGGGATTCCTTCCTGAACGGTGAACAGGACACGCTGAGTCTGCTGACCAATCCCTCCCAGACGATATTGCCGGGGATCGTCGAGGAGATCCTGGAGATCATGACGACCGGAGGCGGGCTGCTCAGGGAGTTCCTCGGTCCCCAGATCGACTTGATCGCCTCGGGAGAGGAGACAGGAGAAGACCTGCTCGCCGATCAGACGGTCGCCGGGATGGCGGTAGACATCAACAACCTCATGGAGGGGGCAGGCACGTGGCTCTTCCCGCCTGCAATAGCCTTCCAGAACATCTCGGTCGATACAACGGCAGTGACCGAAGCAGAGACCGGCATGGTGGCTGAAGAGGAGAAGACCCTGCTCTGGTATTTCTTCCCCAGCCTGCTGACCCTGCTGCTCATCTTCTCCGGCATGACCTTCTCATCCGACATCTGGGAAGAACGCCGGGCCGGCACCCTGCGTCGGGGACTGTCTGTGCCGTTCCCGATGCGATGGATGATCCTCGGCAAATTCCTGGCCGCGAGCCTGATCATCGTGACTGTCATCCTCATGGCGGCCGCATTCGGCCGATTCGTGCTCAATCTCCCTCACTATTCATGGTTGGCAGGGGCTCTCTTCCTCGCCCTGACCGGAGCCACGTTGGTCGCTGGCATGACGGCGTTGCAGGTCCTCTTCCGCACCGAACGTGGCGCGAGCATAGTCGTAATGTTCTTCGTGATGGTGATGATGTTCGGAGGGGGATCGTTCTTCCCACTCGAAGCGATGCCCGGATTCCTGCAAAGAATCGCCGTGTACCTGCCGAACGGCTGGGCTCTGACCCATTACAAATCTGTGATCGATGGCCACAGCGCGGCTGGTGAACTGCTGCTGCCGGCGATCATCCTGATCTCGGTCTTCATCCTGTGCTGGACCTTCTGCAGCTGGCAGATCGCCCGGCGCTGGGGGAGCGACCCATCATGATGCGGGGACGATGGAGCAGGATCACCTTTCTGACCGGGAAGGACTTCTGGTACCTGATACGGGAACCGGAAACCCTCTTCTGGATGTTCCTCATGCCCTTCGTCTTCTTCTTCTTCATCGGCTCCATGGCCGGTGGATTAGGTGGAGGAGGATCGGGAGAGGAATTCCTGGCATCGTGGGCACCCGATGAGGGAGTCCTCGTGCCGGCCATCGAGGAGCGGTTGACCAATCTCGGTTACACTATTGTCCGCATCGACACTGTCGAGCACATGGACCGGTACAACCGGCAGATCCGGTTCCCGGAAGCCTTTTCCGACAGCGTGTTCGCAGGCAACCAGGCCACGGTGACCTTCCGGCGCACCGATGAGAGCATCCTCGGTGGGCAGTATGACGACATCCGTATCCAGCGGGCTATCTATGAGACCCTGGCCGACATCGTCCTGATCGACCGGGATGATCTCGGATTCACCATCGAATCGTTCGATGCCCGGCGGGAGAGACCTGCCCTGATAGGACTCGAAGTCGAGCAGGCGGGTACCAGGAGAGATCCCCCCGACGGATTCCAGCAGGCGGTGCCGGGAGTGATGGTGCAGTTCATACTGATCATCCTCCTCACCGGCGGATCGTACCTGCTCATCACCGAACGGCAGGGGGGCCACCTCAGACGACTTGCAGCCGCGCCGGTCGAGAAGATCGACGTCTTCGCCTCCAGATGCCTCTCCCGGTTGGGGATGGGTATTGTTCAGATCGGGGTGGGATTGACGGCTGGAGCTTTTGTATTCAAGGTCGACTGGGGGCCGCACATCGGCGCCCTGCTCCTGATCCTGTTGCTCTGGGGAGCAGTCGCCGCCGCGATGGGTGTCATCGCGGCCAGCCTGGCGAAGACCGTGAACCAGGCGATCGGTCTCGGTATGTTATTAGCCAACACCATGGCTGCTCTCAGCGGCTGTTGGTGGCCGATCGAAGTGACGCCGACATGGATGCAGAAGCTGGCCTGGATCTTCCCCTCCGGCTGGGTGATGGACGCCATCCACCGGCTCACCTCCTTTGGCGATCCGGCCTCGGCCATCATACCCCACGCTCTCCTGCTGGTTTCCGCTACGGTGATCCTGCTCCTCATCGGCCGGAAGGTGTTCAGGTTCAGCTGATCAGTTCGCCTATCGGCCGACAGGCACAAGCCGATAGCGAACCACTACGCTGCTCTCTTCCCGGGCCTCGGTCATATAGCAGGTGTTATACCCAAAATACCTCGTGATACCGGAAAAGGGCTGGGTTCCCAGCCACTCCCCCGCGGGAGTGAA
>JALGWK010000164.1 GCA_025774205.1 bacterium | reverse complement strand
CAGGGCGCAGACCGCCCTGGCCGATCTCTACCGGAGCGGCGAAGTACGGTTCGTGCCCGAGATCACCATCACCGATGCCGATCTACCTGAAAATGTGTATCTGGTGGGATTCGAGCAGCCCTGGTCGATCACGGTCGACGAGGACGGGAACATCTACTTCGCCGATTACGGGGCGAACAACATCAAGAAATTTGATTCAAACGGCCGATTGCTCAAGGTGATCGGCAGGGAGGGCAGTGGACCGGGTGACCTGCGGACTCCCTACTTTCTGACCTATTCACTGGGACGACTCGTGGTCTGGGATATGGGAAACACCCGCTACTGTCTTATGACGACGAAGGGTGATTTCATCTCCGCCCGACCACTCAACAGAAGTGAAGAGGGGTGGCCGGGGAAACTGCAGGCCCTCCCCAACGGTGACATCGTTATGCAGTCGAGCAGAGCCGGGGCGAACATCGGTGGGAATGCACCGAGATCCGGTGAGAATGAACGGGTTACCGAGATACGGCTCTATTCACCCGAGATGCAGTTCCGCCGGACGATATACAGCAACGCAGACGTGACCAGGAAAACAGTCCCTGAAACGGGAGATTCCCTCCCGGTACCCTTTGCTCCCCAGGTCTACTGGAGTACCACTCCGGACGGCATGATCGTAATCGGATTCAGCGATGAGTACCGGATCGAGATCCATGATCCTGTTGATGGTCTCGTATCCACCTTCGAACATGACCACTCTCCGGTCCGGGTGACCCGCGATGACATGGAGACCTGGTTCGGTGGTATCACATCTTCCGACAGCGAGGGCAACATCACCTTCGGAGCATCGGATTTCATCCGGGACAACACCGAATTTCCCCGCTTCAAACCTGCCTTCGGCCAGATCATGGTCGATTCCGAGGGCAACATCCTGGTACAGGCATATCGAAAGAACGCGGAGCAGGACTTCCGGTCTTTCGACGCCTTCAGACCATCCGGTGAATTACTGGAAACCGTGGAGATAACTGAAGGTGGTGACTACCCGCTGGTTGGAGCACCGATCTTCCATGATTTCATGATCATCGGGGAACAGGGTGAATTCGGCGCGATATCACTGATCAAGTACCGTCTGGCCAGATAAGAATCAATTATCAGACAATCAATTACCCGATCCCCGTGAAAGGATCAGGTAACGATCCGTACATTGCCATGTCTCTCCTGTTGCTGTTGGTTCCATAAGCCAGTAGCGTTTAAATAATCAAATTCACCCTCGATCAGGCAGGCGATGAAAGAAACTCTTGAACAGAACGATCAGGATGATCTGAACGAGCAGGCTGGACGCTGGATCCTTACCATCGGGATCGGAAGCGCGGTGGCGACCCTGCTGATATACGTGATCGGTCAGACGACCGATGTCGTACAGTGGATCGCGTTCCTGGCGGCCGGATCGGCCTGGTACGCGGCCATCAGGCTGCTGCTGGTGAAGACCCGCCTGCGGAAGACCTGGATCGTCTGGATCTCGTTGTCCCTGGTTTTCCTGGTTCTCTTCCAGGATGGCGACACCGGATTCATCATCGCCCTGCCCATGAGTGCCGTCTTCCTGACTTTCCGGCTCTACCGGTCGTATCGTCTCCTCACCTCGTACCAGCGTATCACGCTGGGGCTGATGAGTGTCCTGTTCATGGTGCTGCTGCCCGGGCAGATCGGGATACGTGAAGGGGCCGGCTGGATCGTGCATTTCGTCCACCAGGCCGGTATCTGGTCGATCTGGTCCCTCAAGATCTACTTCGGATTCACGATGGCGTATCTCTTCTTCGGGATGCGCCTGCATTTCCTGCGACTGAAACCAAAGCTGATGGTAACCGGTTTCTTTCTGGCGGTCGTACCCCTCACCCTGCTGGCCACCTTCTCAATCTTCTCGCTGATCAATTTCCTCGCACGGGACAGGGCAGCGATCGCTCACCGTATCCTGGCGAGTAACGCGGTGGAGCTGATACAGGGGGAGCCTGGTGGGCAGGGAGAGTACTTCCTGGCCGAATATTCCGGGGATGAACTCCAGCTCACCGGTACCGGTGAACCAGCCTGGCTGACCTCGGTACTGCAGGCGATGAGACCCGATCCGGCCGTCATGGATTCCGCGATTACCGGGGAGCCGATCAACCGGTTGAACATCCCTTCAGGCGACGAAGAGAGTGGTATTGTCATCAGCATCGGCAGCCGGACCGATACTCTGGGAGGTATCGTCTGGGCACCTGCTGATTCGACCCTGTTGTTCATGGATGGCGCGGAATTATGGGTGCTGGATGTTCGCGGGATCGATGATGATGTGCTGAGGATGAGAGGTTCGAGGATCGATGAAGAATTTGTCGATGGTATCGCCACCGATTTAGGCTCGAACCTCCAGATCCTGGGCTCGAGGGATGAAGATGACAGCAGACTCAATCTGACCGGGTTCAGAAGTCCGGAAGAGCGGGCAGCATCCACAGCTGACAGCAGCAGCGGATTCAGTATTGGTACCCTGGGTTTTACACTGGTGCCGATCATGATCACAACCGGCAACCAGCTGGTGACTGATACCATCGTTCTCCAGATCAAAACGGCACCTTTACAGATCCTGCGGGACCTGACGAGCGGCCCGAGTACGATGGATCAGGCATTGATAGCCGCGCTGATATTCTTCGCTGTCCTGTTCCTCATTATCGAACTGGGCGCGCTCTTCCTCGGCATCCGTATCACGCGGGGATTCACCTCGGCGGTAAGTGTCCTGCATGCCGGTACCCGGAGGCTGGCCAAGGGTGAACTCGATACCCGGATCGAGGTCGAGAACCGGGACGAGTTCGGCGACCTGGCCGAATCGTTCAACGAGATGACGATCGCGGTACAGAAGGGGCGCGAGGAGGCCATCGCCCGGGAAAGGCTGGAGAAGGAACTGGAAACGGCACGGAGCATCCAGGAGAGACTCCTGCCTGATAACATGCCCGATGTACCCGGTTATGAATTCGCGGCCACCAATATCTCCAGTCTCCAGGTCGGCGGCGACTACTTCGACTTCGTAGAGACCGGGAAGGGACGGACCGGGGTGGTGATCGCGGATGTCTCCGGGAAAGGGATCCCGGCGGCCCTGCTCATGGCCAACCTCCAGGCGGCTCTTCAGGGACAGGCGATCCATCCCGGAAAGGTTGCCGCGGTGGTGGGACGGGTTAATGAACTGCTCACCCGCTCGTCAGATGTGCATATGTACGCGACCTTCTTCTACGGGGTCCTCGACCGGAAGACGGGAGCGTTCACCTATTGCAATGCCGGCCATAATCCGCCGATCGTGCAGCGCGCGGACGGGAAGCAGGAATTCCTCGAAGCTGGAGGTATCGTCGTCGGTATGATGGGCGGGATCGCCTACGAGGAAGAGACCATCAAGATCGGTCCGGGCGATACGATCGTGATGTACACCGACGGGGTGAGTGAAGCGGTCGGCCCGGATGAAGAGACAGAACCTGAGGATGCGACCCTCCCCGATGGAGAGGCGGCAACCGGTGCAGAGGCAGAGGGCACCGAACCGTCACCGATGGTTACGGTTGAAGTCGACGAAGACGAAGATGAGGATGAGCAGCCTGAAGAGAATATGTTCGGGGAAGAACGGCTCTACGAACTCCTCGCCGGGACGATCGGTCAGAGCGCCCTGGATATCCGCGACACCATCCTCAGTGAGATAACTGAGTTCAGCGCCGGCATGCCCCAGTCGGACGATATCACCGTGGTGGTGTTCAGGCGTCTGGCTGAAGACTGACCGGTATTCCATCCAGCAGGGAATCCTACCCGGTCTCACCTTTCCTGATCCGGGACCAGATCCACCAGTCACGCAGTTCCGCGGGCAGATCAGGGTCCCTGGCCTGGGCGACAGCGCAGTTGAAGACATCGAGACAGCAGGGATCGACGCGGTAACCCCGGAGAGAACAGAGTCTCTCGAACAGGTCCTCACCATCCTCCCTCGCCAGCGCTTCAACAGAGGTGACGCCCAGGTCATGGAAATCCCGAACCGTGGCCGGACCAACACTGCGGAGGTCACGGAGCTGACGGTTCATTCCGACGCTTCCGGCCCTGCTTCCCAGACCGCCATCACGCCGCCGGTCGGGTCCTGGAAGGTCCCGAAAGCGCCCATTTCGGGGATCGGTGTCTTCTCCACGATGATGGTCCCCCCCAGTTCCTTCGCTTTCTCCAGGGTCGCCGCGACATCATCCACCTTCGTGTAGACGATCCAGTGCGGGGGGATGTCCGCGTGGGGAGCCTTCATGATCCCGCCCTTGGGATCAGTACCGGGATCAATCATCCAGTACGGACCCGTATCCATGGGGTACTCTTCCCACTTCCAGTCGAAGAGACCGGAATAGAATGCTTTCGCGCCGTCCAGATCGTGCGTCATCAACTCGATATGTGCGAACTCGTTGGCCATCTTCATGCCCTTTCATTGGTATGGTGATATCCCTGTGTGGAAATCACCTGAGGCAGATTACAGGCAATCCTGATATCGTGGCAAGGTGTTATTTCGCCTTTTGTTCGCCCATGAGTCTATCGTAGTGAAAACTGCCCACGATTCGACCTCCCGGCTGGAAGATCGATATCCGACAGGTGCGGAAAACGTGTGGTCAGGGCAGGATCACCTTCCACTTTGTCACTCCCGGTACCCCGGCGTCACTGCCGAAACTCAACTTCCACCAGCACAATGTAGGAGCGGGAGCAGTGAATAGTCGAGGTCCAGTTCGACCAGCGCTGTCCCGATATCGGCCAGGAGTCGCCTGTATTCATCGCGGCTTCCCTGATCGAGCATATGTTCGTTCAGGGGACCGATGATGACATATATCCGGTTGCCCCGATTCCGCAACACCTCAACGAGACGTTCGAAGCCCATCCATTGCAGTGAGGACTCCCGATCGACCCACGGCAGCGATTGCCCGGCCTCTCCCCTGCCTGCCGCGGAGCGGACTCCCGGTTCCTGATGTTCATCCCGATCGGGGAGCCGTGCCGCTATCCGGCCGAGCGGATTTTCGTAGGGGTGTTCGGCGGTCCACACCTGAAGGTTGGTGTTGTCGAATCCGGTGCTCCGCAGGTGCCTGGCCCATTCGAAGAGGCGTACCTGTCGTTCGAGCACGACGCTGATGCGTCCCGAGACCGATTCGGTGTAGGAGGGGATGCGAGGAGAGACCTGGGGGAGGAGCCGGGGATGATTCAGCCGCACCTCCCCTTCGGCACTCAGATCGGTCTGGGGTGAACTGAGCCAGAGCAGGTTCAGGTGGAGGATGACATCCCGGTCCCGTATCGCCCGGCCGTAGTGACGTATCAGCCCCTCGAGGGCTATCGGATGGGTGCCGTCCAGCCCCAGGTTGACGAAGCGATCCGCCCCGGCCAGCCCGTTGAGATGATGGGAGAGGGTCTGGTCCCGGGCGACGTACTGCCCCCAGATGACCGAGTCCCCGATCAGCAGCACACCCTCCCCGGCGCCGGCGGTCCGGGCGAAGTGCCGGTAGAGCCAGTAATCCTCGCTCTGGTCGTACGGGACGCGGTAGTCGGCGTCGGGAGCAAAGGGCGTCAGGGCCCACCAGATCCCGGGAAGCGTGATCGCGATAATCGCCACCACGCCGAGGGCGATCAGCCATTCCCGGACCGACAACCTGATCGGATTGCTCGAAAAGGGCTCCGGCGAGGCTGGTTGTGAGCTTCTGTGAGGATCGTCAGTCATCAGGCATCAGAACTGGAAATAGATGAACGGTTGCTGGCCCGACGGGGCGAACAGCACCAGGTAAAGGATCATCGCGACTACCATGGTGATCCTGGCTGTACCCGACTGCAGGTATGACTTCAGACGGGATTCATGGAGGTACTGATAGATCCAGACCGTGATGACGAGCAGCAGCATCAGCAGCGGGACCTGCGGATCGATCCAGGCGGTGGTGAATATCCGCCAGACGATCAACATCGCGTCACCGAGATCGACCGCCCTGAAGAAGATCCACACGAAGGTAACGAATCCGAACACCAGCGCCTGTTTCACGAACCGGGGGACCTGGTCCCGGTAAAATCGGGTCTCC
>JALGWK010000514.1 GCA_025774205.1 bacterium | reverse complement strand
TCCCCGATAGGTGAGGCTCATTATCAGGCGCTCGAAGGGCCTGATCCCGGCGACCATCGGTCCGGAACCCTCGGGCAGATTCAGGTTGAGGGATGCCGCGACGGTATGCGGCTGGTCCCATTTCGCCGGACGGGATCGCTTCGGACTGGTCTCGAGTTCGTGGCCGCCACGGTATCCGGACCAGGGATCGTCCCGGTTGGTCCGGGCGTCGAGGTAGGAATAGTTGAGGCGCCCGCTCCAGTTGCCGCGCAGACGGCGGGATATTGAAGCGTCGAGCCCCCGCGCCGTGGCATAGTCGTAGTTGACGAAAACGGTGTAGTCGTACGGGTTCGATACGCCCATGAAGAAGGCCGGAATATACTGGGTTCCAACCAGGTTGCTGGTGTCCTTCCCCCAGAGGACCAGCGAGATCATATGGATCTCATCCAGGTGACTGCGCAGACCGATCTCGTACTTCGAGGAACGCTCGCTTTCAAGGTCCGGATTGCCGATCAGCGGGACGGAATCCCACAGGGTACCCTGGATGTACATGTTCCGGTAGACCGGGATCTGATAGAAGTGACCGTAGTTGAGGTAGAGGACCGAGCGTTCTGAAAGGGGATGTGAGAGACCCACCCGGGGGGATAGTTCCCGCCGGTGGCCTGAATAGTTGATCGGAGCTGTTTCCGGATCTGACGGATCCAGGATCAGGTACCCGTTGCCGTCGATCGGTGAATATGGATCCCTCCAGAACGGGATCTCACCGGCATTGCTGGTGTCGAACCGCAGGCCGAGGTTCACGACGAGGTGCGCGTATTCGATCTTGTCCTGGATGTAAACAGCAGCCTCGGTCGGGCCCCGCCGGTACTGGGTGATATAAGGTGGTGTCAGGTAGAGCAGCTGGACATCGTACTGGTCAAGGGTGAGGTAGCGGTACTGGAAGCCGGCCTTGAACATGTGATGGGGACCGGCCTGGGCGGTCACATCCAGTTTCACCTGCCGGGTGATGTCGTACTGGTTAGAGAAGTAGCGGTCCGAACCGTCAGAACCGTATCCTGCTCCCCCGAGCGGGAAATATCCATACCGACGGCCGAGTGAGTCCCCTGACGCGAAGGGCATCGGTTCGAGGGTCACCTGGGTCATGGTATCGCCCGGTTGCCAGAGGGTGCCTGGATACTCCGATCCTGTCGGATACCGATTCTCGAATCGGGCCGTCCACCCCTCCGCGGTTGTAATCGAGGTAGGAACCCCTGAGGGTATAAAACACCGCCGGCGAGGGCTGATGGGTCCAGACCAGCGCGAACCGGTCGTGGTCCTTGGTCACGATGTTCTTCTCGTTGTGGAAATCGGTCAGGCCGGTGGAATTGATGACACGTGCCGACTGAGGCGCGCCAATCAATTCAGTGTCGGCGTCCCACCGTTCAGTACCCCAGACACAGTTGTCCTGGATCTCCTGAGGAATTCCCCAGAACATCGAGTAGCGCCAGTTGTTGGTATAAGGCACCCGGTCGGTCCGGTTCCCGATCCACGATACCTTCAGTCGCATGGTCGGCTTGATCCGCGCGGTGAGGTTGGCCAGTATCTCCCGGCTGTTGTTGTAACCGTATCCGAGCCAGCCGGCATAGATGTCGGTGGGGTAGATCCGCCAGTCGTTCCCGGTCACGGTCTCCCGCTGATAGTAGGGATCGTGGATCGCGGGATCGAACCTGTCCCAGTTATCCGGCATCTGGTAGTAATCGATCCCCGCCTGACGCGTGGAGGGATCCTCGGGGTCGACCTGCAGGTCGTAGACGATGTCATCTTTCTTGACCAGGAAATCGCGCTCGGTTGCGGTTGAGCCGGAGAGGAAGAAGGTGAGAAAGGGGCCCGGGTCAGGTCACGGACATCATCCTGCTGCTGCCCGCTCATTTCACTGGAGAGGATCTCGAAGTCACCTTCATATCGCGGGCCGCCGTTCCTGGTGACGAAATTCACCACGCCGCTGAGCGCGTTGCCGAACTCCGCGCTCATGCCGCTCGCCATGACGACCATTTCTTCGAGAGCACTCGGATTCGTCTGCAGCGCCTGCCCGCCGAAGACCAGGTTCGTGACCTGCATGCCGTCGATCATGAAAGCCACCTCGGCATTGCGGCCGCCGCGCAGGTGAAGCTGCTGGAGACCCCGGTCATAGTAGCCGGGGATATCGTGGGTGAAGTTGTTCTCGAAGAAGAAACTGGTCTGGATATTGAGGAT
>JALGWK010000163.1 GCA_025774205.1 bacterium | reverse complement strand
CCTGATCTCGAAGAGGCGGGGGGCCGTATGAGGCGGCATGAGGGGCGGACGCTCCGGCAGGAAGAGACGCTCGTGGCTGAAAAGGACCGTCTCATCGAGAGGATGGCTCAACACACTGGCCCCGATAGTGCCATTGCCGCAGATGAGACCCTGTTCCCAGGTTTCCGCCTGTTGGGAACTGATGAATCCCCTTTCCGGGAGCGGTAACTTCCGTGCCGTCTGGGCAGCGGAAGGCGTCGCCGGAACGATGTTGAGGGCGAGACCGATGCATAACATCATGGAAAGAGACAGAGTTTTCATGCCGATGTATCTCCTGTTGTAGCCGGTGCCAAGCCTTCGTGCCAGGCGGTCTCGCAGCCCTTGAATTCGGGATGCCTGGCCGGGCTCACGGGACAGGTTGCTGGATTCAGCGGGGTCCTCTGTGAGATCGTACAGTTCTTCGTACTCCGGATGGTCCGGGTAGCGAATGTATTTCCAGCGGTCGGTTCGCAGGCACTCACTCCGGGGGATATCCGGGTTATCCCATAGGTGTTCAGAGACGAATTCCTCCCGCCAGTCTGCTGGCCTCCCCTCGATGAGGGGGAGGAGCGAACGGCCCTGCATTGCCTCGGGTGCCGGGAGACCCGCCAGGTCCAGGATCGTCGGGGGAAGATCGATATTGAGCGCCATCTCGTTCCGAACCGCTCCCTCTCCGCGCCCCGGTGTGGGATCATACATTATCAGCGGTATCCGGAGAGAGAGATCGTGCATCAGCCACTTGCCCGCGAATCCCCGTTCGCCCAGGAAATAGCCGTTGTCTGATGTGAGGATGATGACCGTATTCTCAGCCTCCCCCGATCGCTCGAGTTCCGCCATCAGTCTCCCGATGACCATGTCTACACCGCTGATCATGCGGTAGTAACCTTGTACCATCTGCTGGTACTTCTGCGGACCGTCGAAACGCCAGTGCCAGCGGGTCCGGTTCAGGGAGCGTTTCAGGAACTCCGGAAGGGCCTCGAAGAAGGCAGGATCAGAGAGGTCGGGTTCGGGAATCTGCGTATCGCGGTAGAGCGCATCGCAGTCGGGGGGCCAGAAATACTGTTCCTCGCTGCCGTCGTCCGCGTGCGGCGCCCAGAAGCTGAGGGAGAGACAGAAGGGCCGGTTCCCGGAGGAATTCCACGGCGTAATCACCGTGGAGTTCGGTCAGATGCCGGCTCTCCCCGGCCACCTCCTTGAAGTAGGGATAGGCTGTCACCCGATGGGTGTTGAACATCTCCTCGATCAGACCTTCCTCCAGGCGAACGCCGAGCTTGCCGATGAAGCCGGTGTAATAGCCCGCCTCCCGGAGCAGGGTCGGATAGCTGATCCCGGTCAGGCGCTGGTCCAGAGGAGGTTTCGTGAAGGTATATCCGTGAGTGCGCTCGTAGAGGCCCGTCAGGATACTGGCGCGGCTCGCAGCGCAGATCGGGGTGGTCACGAACGCTCGTTCGAACCGGACGCCCCGGGCGGCCAGGGTGTCCATGTTGGGAGTCTGTATGATCGGGTTGCCGGCGCACCCGAGGGCGTCCGCGCGCTGGTCGTCGGTAAGGAGCAGGATTATGTTCGGTTGCTTCCCGGCAGGATGGCTCCCCGCGCACCCCGCTCCAAGGGTCAGCGCTCCCGCTCCCAGGATGGAAGTCCGAAGGAACTCTTTCCTTGTTACGTCACGTGAAGTCACCGGATCTCTCCGGTGCGGGTCCAACCTGTGCAGGCGAAGTGATAGGTCCCTGAGCCGACCGTTACGATCACCCGGCCAGCTTCCACGCTCACTCCTTCCACTCCCTCTGCCTCCCCGACGGCCTTCCCCGACTCCGTCACCTGACCCGGGTCCACGGTTGGAATAACAATCCTCGCAGTCGTATTCGCAGGGATAGTGACATCGAGGTTGAGGGTAAGGCCCTCGGTCCTCCACTGGCTCCGGATAGGTCCCCGGATGCTGTTGTAGCCCACCCTGGCCCACGTGATCCGGCCGTCCGGCCGGGGAGCGATGATAATCTGCCTGTATCCGGGCCCATCGGTCCTGATGCCCCCGATGTTCTCGACCATCCACTGGTAGACAGCGCCGAATGAGTAGTGGGCGAACGAGTTCATACCCGGATCCTGGAACCCGTTCTCGGGAGTCCACCCGTCCCACCTCTCCCAGATGCTCGTGGCTCCCTGTTTGACAGTGAATCCCCAGCTCGGGAAGGTATCGTTGTGCAGCAGCCGATACGCCACGTCGGTGGCCCCGATCTTCGAGAGCACAAGCATCAGGTCTTTGGTGCCCACGAATCCGGTGGAGAGGTGCCAGTCCCGCTCCCGGATACGACTGACAAGATGTTCTGCCGCCTGCTCCCTCCTGTCACCCTCCACCAGGTCGAATGCCAGGGCGAGCACGTAACAGGTCTGGGTATCGCCAAGAATCCGGCCGTCCTCCTGCACGTAGGCCCGGTTGAAGGCCGACCTGATCCCCTCAAAGAGGGTGTTGTATTCGGCGGCCTCCGACATCCGGCCGAGCACCTCGGCCGCCCGGGCGGTCAGCTTCGTGCTCCAGGCGAAATAGGCCGTGTAGATCACCTCATGCGGCGTGTCGGCCTGTATGTTGAGCCAGTCGCCGAAAGCATGGAAGTCTTCGGGCGGGAGCAGATCGGGCGTGCTGCGGCCCTTGCAGAATTCGATGAACCGCTTCATGGAGTCGTAATGGCGGGCCAACAGCCGTTTGTCCTCATAGACCTCGTAGATGGTCCACGGGCAGATGACCCCGGCGTCGGCCCAGGCGGGTCCGCCGTCATCCCCTGAGATCTTGAGCGGAGCAACCGTCGGGAACTGCCCGTCCGCGCGCTGGGCGTCCTCCAGGTCAACGAGCCACTTGGTGAAGAAGGGCTGGACGTCGGAATTCATGGCGGCTGCCCTGACGTAGACCTGGGCGTCGCCGGTCCAGCCGAGTCGCTCGTCACGCTGGGGACAGTCGGTCGGGATGTCGATGAAATTGGCGGCCTGCGTCCAGAAGATGTTCTGGCGGAGTCGGTTGAGCATCGGCTCGGAGCACTCGAACGTGCCGGCGAGCGGGGTGTCGCTGGTGAGAGCGATCCCGGTCACCGTCTCTTCGGTCGGCGGCTCGCTGAGACCAGTCAGCTCAACATACTGGAATCCGTGGAAAGTGAACCGGGGTGACCAGGTCTCTGTCCCGTCGCCCCTGCAGATGTAATAGTCGGTCGCGCGCGCTCCGCGCAGGTTCTCGGTGTAGATCGTGCCGTCGGGATTGAGCCGCTCGGCGTGACGGATCGTGATCTCCTGTCCCGGCCTGCCCCTGACACTGATCCGCACGACTCCTGAGAAGATCTGTCCCAGGTCCACGACATATGCGCCTCGCCGCGGTTCGGTGATAGTGACCGGTGTGAACTCGGCCACCGCCCGGACGGGCGGACCGGGGTGCGCCTGGAGAGCCGGCTCGACATCCGCGCCGGTATCCACACTCTCCCACCCGGCGTCATCGAATCCCGGTGAATCCCATCCCTCCATCTCCAGTCGGGCATCGTAGGCCTCGCCCATATAGAGGTCGACCTCGCGGAGCGGTCCGGTCGCCGCCTTCCAGTCCGGTCCCGAGGCGATCACTTCTTCAGAGCCGTCGGTGTATTCGATATGCAGTTGAGCGCGCAGGCGGAGACGACTGCCGTAATGATCACGTACGTCCTGCCTCCAGCCCAGGTACCCGCTGAACCAGCCGTCAGCGAGCACGGCGCCCATGGTGTTCTCTCCGGAGCGGATCATTCCAGTCACGTCGTAGGTGCGGTAGTAGACGCGCTTTGCGTAATCGGTCCAGCCGGGATTGAAGTAGTCCTCGCTGATCCTGGCGCCGTTCAGGTATACATCGCAGAGACCCAGCGCCGTGACGAAAGCGGTCGCCCGGTGGACCGATTTGCCGCTCCTGAAGGTCGTGCGCACGTACCTGGCCGGCGTCAGGTCGAGGGTCTCTTCCTCCGGCTCCGCCTCCCGCGGCCGGTCGTAACCGATCCAGTCGGCCTGCCAGTCCGACTCGCCCAGCAGCCCCATCGACCAGAATGCCGGCTCGCTCCAGGGAGAAGGGCGACCCTCGGCGTCCCAGACCTGTACCTTCCAGTAGCAGCGCATCCGGGATTCCAGCCGCTCTCCCTCATAGACGACATTGATCGTCTCTCCGCTCCCGACGCGACCCGTATCCCACCGGTCGCCCCGATCTTCGGCGAGCACTCCGGGAGAACTCGCCACGAGGATCCGGTACGCTGTCTGTATCTGATTCCGCCTGTCCGATTCGACGATCCAGCTGAGACGGGGAGAGGTTTCATCCGCTCCGAGGGGATCGACCCGGTACTCGCATCGCAGGTACCCGGGTGTGAGCTCACGGGCGCCGGAGTCGGACGAAGAAGGTGAGAATCCGATCAGAAGAGCCGTTACCAGGGTAATCACATCCATCATTCACCTGTCATTCCCGAGGCACGATCCCGTGACCTCTGCCAGCGGACATAGAAGATGGTCCCTGCCGCGAAGTAGATCAGCGACGGGAGGATGAGCCACTGCTTCAACTGCGCCAGGTTCCCGGCGTGGCCGTCCGGTCCGGCCAGGCAGACCAGGAGCGGCATCACGAAGCAGGCGATCAGCGCCGTGACCGCGATCAGACCCGGCAGCCAGTTCGTCCCGCCCCTGCTCGCCGATAGACTACCGCCCTCAGCCTGCTCCACCTGCGAGATCGGGTCAGGGTGGTGTTCCGATGTCCCTTCGTCCTCGGAGACCTCTCCGGCTGTCCCTCTGGCGCCCTCCAGCGAAGCAAGGCCGATATAGAGGATCGAGGTAAGCAGGTATACGGGCAGGAAGAGGAAGAAGAGGTGCAGGGTGCCGGTCCGTTCGAGCAGGAGGGCGAATCCGATCGCCACGATCCACGAGATCAGCGCCGACCGGTTCAGGAGCAGACCCTTCGACGACGCCCAGTACCTGTTCAATCCTATCCGGGGAAAGATCCAGTGCTCGGTCACGACGATAGCTCCGGCCGGGACCAGCAGCAGTCCGTAGAGCCCCACGAAATCGAGCAGACGGGTGAAGACGAAGGGGAAGCAGGCGATGATCGTGGTCAGCGTGCCTGCGACCAGGGTCACCCTCGCCCTGGACCAGTTGGGCGTCACTGCCTGGAGCGCAAGACCGGCCCGGTAGAGCGTCGGATTGGAGGTCGTCCATCCGGCGATCACCACGGCGATCACACCTGCCGCGCCGAGGGCCCGGTAACCGACCTCACCCGCGTCCAGCTCCGCCAGGGGAGCATTGAGGAGCAGGGCGGCCCCCACGCCCATCATCCCGGCGCAGATCCAGGCCAGGTAGTGTCCCAGATACATCCCGAAGGCGCTGAACCAGCCGTAACGGGCATGACGGGCATAGCGGAAGAGCGCCATATCGGAGAGCCCGCCGTGCATCGCCAGGTTGCAGATCCACGCGAACGCGGTGACCTTCCAGAATCCCATCGGGACGCCCCCGCCCGGGACCTGGCCGGTCCACACCACCTCTCTGGCCACCTGCCAGAAATCCCTCCAGCTGCCGATAGAAGTGAGGCCGGCCGCCTCGGTCAACCGGGGCAGCATCACCAGGGCGCCGGCGATGAACATGAGGAATATCCAGGGAGCACAGACCGTCGCGAATGAGGCGAGCTTCTTGAATCCGAGAATCGCCAGCGCCACCACGACCGCTCCCACCCCCAGCACCACGATCACGAACCGGATATCGGTTGGATACCAGTTCACCTGGGCCGGGATATTGAAGGGGATCCGGACCGCCGAGGCCGAGACCGTAATCATGCAGCCGGCCAGGATACAGAAGAGAACGGCGTTCAGGACGTTGTAGATGACCGTCATGAACGGCCCGCCGATCCTGCGCAGGTACCAGTAGAGAGTCAGCCGGGTCTGCACCGCTATCGGCGCGCAGATGAGTGCCCAGGTCAACACCGCCAGCAGGTTGCCTATGGCCAGACC
>JALGWK010000513.1 GCA_025774205.1 bacterium | reverse complement strand
GGGGGTGAAGATCGTCTGGCACTATGGCTGGTGGACGGGCTGCTCCTCGCTGATTATCCGGATCCCCGACCGGGAACTCTCCTTCATCATCCTGGCCAACACCGATGCCCTCTCTCGAACTTCACACGGGATCGGTGATGGATCCGACCCCCGTTGTTCCGAGGTGGGAGGGCTCTTCCTCGACATGTTCGTATTCCGGGATTGATCGGGACCGATTCAACTCTCCCCGGAACGGTCGGTCAGAAAGGCGATGATGTTCCCCGGCTCCACCCGGCCGCCATTGATCACGCGGCAGAAGACACCTTCGACCGGCATGATGCACTCTCCCGTCTCCTGCTGGATGACGCAGCCGGAGTGGCACTCTTTGCCGATCTGCGTGACCTCGAGGGTGACCTGATCATTGATGACGAGGGTGTCGCCGACCTTGACACTGGCCAGATCGAGTCCGCGCGTGATGACGTTCTCCGCGAAGGCGCCCCGGTCGATTCCCGGTAGCAGCGCCTTCATCCGGTCGATGCTCTCACCGGGCAGCAGGCTTCCGTGACCGGCTCTTTCACCTGCCCGCGTTCAGTGCTGATACAAAGCGCTTCGACAGTGCCCACGGTCAGGCCCTCCAGGGGTAGAGGAAAACGGTCACGCTATCACCGGCTACCAGCGTATCGCCCGGATCGAGCAGGAGGAAACCGTCGGCCCGGGTCATCGACGAGAGCATGTGCGAGCCCTGCTGCTCGAGCGGTGTGACCGAGATCGCCCCATCCTGATCGTGCGTCACCCCTACAGACGTACGGCGAGTCGAACACCCCCTCCACCTGTTCCCAGCTGAACGGTCGACCCTGCATCCTCTGAAGCAGTGGATGGATGTAGCAGGTGAAACAGTTCAGCACCGACACCGGATTGCCGGGCAGGCCGAAGAAGAGCTGATCTCCACGGTGGGTTTCCGGCCGCCTCCTTCACATGATCGTGCGGGCCGACGGAGACCCCACCCGAAACGATCACGATCCGTGAGCCGTCAGCGGCTTCGTTGATGGCGGCTTCGGTCTCCCCGAGCGTGTCGCCGCAACGAGTGACGCCGGTGATGACGCCGCCGGCGTTGGTGACGGCGGCGGTGAGGGTGAGCGCGTTCGAATCACGGATCTGCCACGCTTTGATCTCACCCTGTCCGTCGACCAGCTCGTGGCCGGTCACCACGAGGCCTACCGTCGGAGGCGCGGAGACTGCCACCCGGTCGATCCCGAGGGAAGCCAGGAGACCGAGCGAAGCGGGAGTCAGGCGGGTGCCCGCTTCCAGGATGAGGTCGCCGGTCGTGATCTCCTCACCCTCGAACCGGACATGCTGGTTCCTTCCAGTGACGGTCAGGATGGTGATCCGGTCTCCGGTATCTTCGACATCCTCCAGGGGGATGATCGTGTCGGCGTCGTCCGGCAGCATGGCGCCGGTGCTGATCCTCACCGCCGCTCCCGCCGGCATCGTCCCGGTGAAGGGCGCTCCGGCACGGCTCTCGCCGGCCACCTCGAGGACACAGGGCGATCCCCCGGCTGCGGCCTCCACCTCGCTCCACCGCGTCGCGAAGCCGTCCATGGCACTGTTGGTGAATCGGGGGAGGGGCTCCGGGGCCGTGATCGCCCTGCTGAGTACCCGACCTGCGGCTTCGGCCAGGCGCTGGTCCTCGGTCAGGGGGGGAGGCTCGAGGGCCCTGATCATCTCGATGGCTTCTTCGATCGGGATCACCGCGATCTCCTCTCAGTCATGGCCGTGACCACCGCCGCGGATCATGGGGAAGGCATGCAGGAGACCGGGCAGGAGAGCGGCCATGCTCTCGCCCGCTCCCCGGCTGCTGCCGGGCAGGTTGATGATGAGAGTGCTGCCCCGCAGACCGCAGACCGATCGGGAGAGCATGGCGTGAGGAGTGCGTTCCGAGCCGTAGCTTCGGATCATCTCTGTCATGCCGGGCACTTCCCTGTCGATGACCTCCATGGTGGCCTCGGGGGTGACGTCCTTCGGCCCCAGGCCGGTGCCCCCGGTGGTAATGATCAGGTCGATCCCGCCACTGTCGGCCAGTTCCGTCAGTCGATTCGAGATGAGGGTTCTGTCATCGGGCAGGATGTCGTAGACGGTCACGTCGACCGGCTGGTCTTCCAGGCATTCCCGGATGATCAGTCCCGAGCGGTCTTCCCGCTCACCGGCGTGAGTGGAATCGGAGATGACCAGGACGGCGCCCCGCACCGGTTCGGTGAAGGTGTCCCTCCAGTCGCTCTTCCCGCCCTTCTTCTCGACCACCCGGATCCCTTC
>JALGWK010000162.1 GCA_025774205.1 bacterium | reverse complement strand
CCCGACGGGCAGTACCTGCGGGTGACCAGGATGATGAAGCCCTTCTCCTACATCGTACCGATGGGCAACTTCGGCACCGTGGAGGAGATCTGGGACCTGGACGGGAACGTCCTCCACGAGATCCAGAAGCGTGAACTGCGCACCGGCCTCTCGAACCAGGGCGGCGGTGGCGGCGGCCGGGGTGGCGCAGGCGGGGCGCAGGCGGTGGTGGCGGCGATGACAAGCGCGCGCTCTCCTGGCGTCCCGACGGGCAGGGGATGAGCTTCCTCCAGATGGAACCGAGAAAGAGGTCGGAGAGTGATTCGACCGATGCGGATGAAGAACCCGCCGAAGAGGAAGCCGAGGAAGAGGAAGAGGAGCCGCGGAAGGACCGTGTGATGCAGTGGCTCGCTCCCTTCGATTCGACCAGCACGCAGATGGTCTACGAGAGTGAAGAGCGGATGAGCAGTGCGGCCTACTCGGCCGACTGCCGGACCCTCTTCATCACCGGGAGTGAGGGCGGAACCCGGACCGTTTATGCGGTGAACCTGGACGATCCGGAGACCCGATACCCCATCTCCGAGTACAAGACCGAGGATTACTACGCCAACCCGGGCAGCCTGATGTCGAAGCGCGGCCCGATGGGCGGCTCGGTGGTGCGGACCTCCACCGATGGGAACTTCGTCTACCTCTCCGGCACGCAGTCGTTTGAGGAGTGGTACAACGAAGCCCCGAAGGCTTTCATCGACCAGGTCGAGATCACGACGGGTGAGGTCAAGCGCGTCTATGAGACCCCCGACGGATTCAGCGAAGGGGTGCAGCCCATGGACGACGACCTCTCGCAGCTGATGATCTCACGGCAATCCCCCACCCAGATAGGCGATTCATGGCTGTGGACGCGGTCTTCCGAGGACTACAGGAAGATGACCAACAACGTCGACCACTCGCCCGAACTCACCAACGCCATCCGTGATCGGTTCGAGGTCACGCGGGTTGACGGGATCACCTTCTGGGTGACCGTCACCCTGCCGCCCGACTGGACCGAAGGCGACAAGCCCCTCCCGGCGATGTGGTGGTTCTATCCGCGCGAGTACGCCAGTCAGAAGTCGCTCGATGAGTCGAAGCGGCGGACGAACATCAACTCCTTCCCGCGCGTCAGCACCCGCTCGATGGTGATCCTCACCAAACTGGGGTACGCCGTGGTGGAGCCCGATTGCCCCATCATGGGCGATGAGGGGGCGCTGAACGACGTCTACACCTCCGACCTGCGGAACAACCTCTACGCCGTGATGCAGGCCCTCGACATGAAGGGATACGTCGATACCGACCGGATGGCGATCGGCGGCCACAGTTACGGTGCCTTCGGGACCGCCAACGCCATGATCCAGACCCCCTTCTTCCGAGCCGGGATCGCTGGAGACGGCAACTACAACCGGCTCCTCACCCCGGCCGGCTTCCAGTCGGAGCGCCGGGAACTGTGGGAGATGCGCGAGGTCTACCTCCGGATGTCACCCATACTCTGGGCCAACGAGCTGCAGGGCGCCCTGCTGATGTACCACGGCATGCATGACCAGAACACCGGGACCGCGCCCTTCCACGCGCCGAAGATGTTCCACGCCATGAATGTCCTCGGGAAGACGGCCTCACTCTACATGTACCCCTACGAGGACCACGGACCCGCCACGCTCGAGACCAACCTCGACCTGTGGGCCCGCTGGATCCCCTGGCTCGATCGGTACGTGAAGGACTACAAAAAGTACGAGGAGGCCGAGAAGGAAAAAGAGGACGAGGGCGAAGGCAGAGGACGGGGTCGGCGCGGCGGCTGAGATCCGCTCGTTCCATCGACGACCGCTCTGACTCCTTCTGATCAATCACGGAACGGAGCCCGGCAGGCAGTCGAAGCTGCAGATCGAAGAGCGGCAGGTTGGGGAACCTGCCGCTCTTCTTAATATTCACGTATCCGGCGCTCGATCAAGGTGGTCAGGACCTCCCGCAGATCTTCTCCACTCCCATGGATCGGTCGCACCTCTTCGGCAAGCAGCGGATATCCCTTCCAGTCGAGCCAGGATGAGATGACATCGTTATCCGCCAGGTGCTGGATGACGCCGCGTGGTACTGACTTCAGAGTCTCGACGAGTTCTTGAAGAGTGAATACCTGATTTGTTCCAATGATGAGTGGGGTGGTGTCGAGGCGCTCGATCTCCTTCTCGATATGTTCCTTCAGGAAGGTGATCAACTGCAGACCCTGGCTTCGGTTAGGACGTATGGTGTCGCCGAGCTCCCGGTAACTGTGCATGTAGAGCCAGGTGGAGAATGCATCCCGCCGTCCGTAGCTTTTGAAAACCTCTCTGAGTTCCAGACCCTCCGGACTCTCCTCCTCAGCTTGACACAATACTTCATGCAATTCATGGATGTTCGTGATCCGATAGAGCACTTCACCCGGTTCGTTGATAACAATAAAATCGCCGATGCCGGAGTAATCATGGATGTGATCTTTCAGCTCCTTCAGACTCCCCGGATCCCCCTTTGGCAGGATATAGAAATCGTCCCTGAAGGTGTCCGCTTCATCAGCCTTCGAGGCGATCACGATCGGTATCCGGGGGTAATGCTGTGATGTGAGTCGGATCAGGTCCCGCCCGGTGTCGCGGTCGAGTTCTTCTCTCCGGGGGAAGAAGAGATCGGTGATCAGGAAGACCACGTCATCACCCTGACCGGTGGTCTCTGACCCGGGATCTGCAATCAGAGCATCATCCCCGGTCCCGAAGAGGAGGACCAGGGCCTCCTCGAATGTCCTGGCGATCATCACCGCTGCCCGCTGACCGATGATATTGTAGAGAACAGGCAGGAATTGTGATACCCAGCGGGGTTCGTCATCGACTACAAGGAAAACGAACCGACGTACGCGTCCCGGTTGCCGGATATTGATGAGGTCCTCGGCCGCTCTGACCGCCGCCGGAACGATCAGGGGGGGAGCGCAGGTATCGGAATCGTACGCGAATACCAGGTCAGCCTGGGCGGAGTAAGGGAACCTCTCACGGGAAGGCCGGGGTGCGGAACTCTGGAGAAACGTGTTGGCGGTGACAAGGACAATCACGCAGCCGGGATTGTTCGACCGAACGGCTTCCGCGTCGACGAGGGGCAGGGCGGTGTCATCGAAGATGAATACCAGGGGGAGGTTGGCGATATACTCGTTCACCGATTGAGGATCATGCACGACATCAACATCGATCCAGGGCATGTTCTCTTTGATGATCCCGGCGCTCTCACGGATCCGCTTCTCCGCGCTGAAGAAGACAACCCGTCCGACCTTTACCGGGTTGATCGTCCGGGGCACGAACCGGCTGATGCTGTCGGCGGAGGTATCAGCCATTATCAGTAACAACCTTGCACCGTTGATTGAGAGAGTCTCCGTAAATCGCCACTGGTTCAGGGAACGTCAACACCGAGAGTGCCCTGGTGGGATCGGGCGCCGAGAAGAACCAGGGATCAAGTGTGTCCTCGGTCGGGGCTATAAACCCGTAGATCACGTTGTTGGCGATCAGGTTTGTCAGAAAATGGGTTCCCTGGGTGCCCTGCATCCGGGTTTTGAGCCGTTTCTTCTCCTCGTCATGACCGCCCTGGATCATGTAGAGGAAGTGACTGCCGTAGATCCCCCCTGTACTGCCGCTCTCTTCCGGTAGTGGCTCGGCCCGTCCGGCGATATCCACTCCGTACTCGAAGATGGCCGAGGCATGATTGAGTTCCCGGTAGTCGATATTGATCCCCCAGTCGCGATTGCTGCTGCCCAGCCGGCCCGGAACGATGAGGATGTAGTTCTCACCCTGTTCTCGCATCGTGGTATTGACCTCCGAGATGCTCTCGCGCACCTCATCATGCATCTCCATCTCGTAAAGGAAGGGTGAGATGACAACAGCGCGGGTGATCCCCCTGATGACCCCATGTCCCTGCACATTGTCGATCGCCAGCCAGGTATGGCGGGGAGACTCAGGCATCTGAACTGATTCCCTTTTCAGTTCAGGCAGGGGTGTCAGCTGGACGATGTGAAAGATGCCGTCCGCCTCCATGTCAGAGGTGTTGATGTTGAACACGAATTCGATCTGGAAGTGGGGGGTGATCTCGGATGAGATGGTGCCCATGATCTCATCGAGTCCCGTCCTGAACTGGAACCGGTCGTTCTGGATGAGTTCTTCTATGGTTATAAAGCTCTCTTCCATGCCGAGCACCCGGAGACGACGGGGATCAGCGAACCTGGTGTGCAGTTTGGCCATGGTGTCGAGTTCCCCGCCTCCAAGGTCCCGGTTTCTGGTCATGTCGAGGGCGTAGAAATAACGCTGCCCTCTGCCGATCTGCAGCAGCTTGAGGGGGAGCGGGTCCTTGATCGTCGCCATCGAGATCACGGGAAAATCATCCAGGATAGTGGCGTAACCGTGGCCGAACGCGATCCGGGCGAACCCCCCCTGCGGGTCCTGCCCCTTCAGGGCATGGGGAAAGAATGAATCGGCCACTCCCGAGATGCAGGGGTAGTAGCAGGGCCCCGCCCTGGTTTCATCATACACCCCGTGAACAGGATTCAGGATGATGGCCATCTTCTCGGTGCTCGCCGGGGGCTGTTTCTCGATAAAATCCTGATAAATGTTCGAGATCGCCTGCTGAACCATCCTCAGACGGATCGCCGGGTCGGGATGGTTGTTCGGAAGCATGTAGGACTGGTATTCCCCGGCGTGGACGAGGTCCTCCTTGTCGGTGGACATCCCTGATTCGTTGGTAGCCGAGGATCGGACACCGATCGGACCCTCTCCGAGATTATCGAGGATGGAGATGAACACGCCTCGTTCATCATCCCCGAACTCACCATCGTTCTCGAGGAACCGATCGAAAAAGCTGGTGGCCAGGATCCGGGTTCTGATCTTTTCACTATGAGGGATCAGACATTCGTTGATCCTGGCAAGACCGGCACCTTTACCGCCCATCGAGCCGTCACCGTATGCCTTCACATCCCCGGTGAGTTCAGTGATCTTCATGGCCGAGCCTGCATAGATTCCTCAGGCACCTCTCCTATGGTTCTCTCTCTCCAGGCTGGCTTTG
>JALGWK010000512.1 GCA_025774205.1 bacterium | reverse complement strand
AGGTCATAGGTGAGCGACTGAAAGAGGTCGCCAACTGGAGAGCCTTCTTCAACGAGCTCCACGACAGGATCGATAACAGCCTGTCCGGACAGATGGATGCCGACAATCTTGACATGGTCAGGAAGATCCTCGCCTGGGAGACCCAGTCGATCATCGAGACCATTCTGAAAGAAGGTCAAACGCTTCCATTCCCGTCAGAATAAAGACCCCTGAGACGCATACAAGGAATTCGCTCATGAAGCGCCACGCAGTCATTACAACCGTCCTCATCCTCCTGTTCTCAACCACCGCGCTCGGTCAGGATCGACTGGAACTGCAGTTCGAGGAGGCCTGGGCCGCCTGGGGCGAAGGCCAGTATATCCTTTCAATGGAACTGTTGCTGGAGATCCTCGAATCGCCCGGCGGCGACCGGCTCCTGCCGCTCATTGCCCAGGTAAGCGGAACCCCCTTCCAGGTGACCGAACTCACGACCGACGGTTCACAGATCAACCTGAGCCCCGACGGAGAGTTCGCCTCCTGGACGGAGACGTTAAACGGCCGGAGCCGTACCAGGGTGACGCCGATCCCGAATGAAGCCGGGATCGAGATCCACGGGTATGGTTCAAGCGGACTCGTCTTCTCGCCGATCCATGGTCAGGCAGCCTACTTCATGGTCGAGGAGAACAGGGACCTGAGCCGGGCCCGCGAAGAACTCGCGGGAATCGACCGGGCGAACAATCGTCAGGCCTGGGTGGAGGCTTCGCAGAGGGTCCGGTCCCTGGAAGAGGAACTCAGGACGATCTGGGTATGGGACTACTCCACCCTCGATGCGGTTATGGAACTCGCCGAGGATGGCATCCGGATAAGGAGCTTCGCCTTCTCGCCTGATGGAGTCACCCTTTTTGCGGTCGCCACGGTATCAGATATGCCGGTCAGTAACGGAATCTATGGATACCGGGTTGAACCGAGCAGACGGCCGGTCGCTCCCGAACTGCTGACGTCGGAAGATGGCACGATCTCCAATCTCATCCCGGTCGCGGGGGGGAAGTACCTCGTCTATACCGTCACCGTGCGTGGCACCCCGCCCTCCGGCGGCCAGCGACAGCAGGGGCGAAGCCCGACGACCGGTACCATCTGCCTGATGGATCTCGATAGCGGGGAAGTCCGGCGATTCGAGGGATCGGAAGCCGTCGTATCGGCCGATGGGTCGATGCTGGTCGTCAGCGTCGGCAGGCGATGGCCGGCAGAAGATGATGACCACCTGGGGCACGATCCGCTCCCTGGCCATTTCTCCCGATGGAGAGCACCTCGCCTACCAGATGATGCCCGACAAGGACTGGGAGGTGTACGTACTTCCGCTCACAGGAGATATGGATCTGATCCGGGTCACCCGCAACCTCCAGCACGACATCAATCCCGTCTTCCTGGATGACACAACCCTGATGGTGGTCAGGGGCGAAGGACGGCATCGGAGGACCTATCTCTACCATGCCGATTTCGGTTGGCAGGTCGAAGCCCGGCTGTTCCACAACAACACCCTGCGGACCTTCTGCCCCGAGTACGACTGGGCGGTGAGCGCCGATGGCCGGCGTGTCCTCATAAGCGCTGAACGGGACGGTGACACCATCTCCCCCGAAAGGGGCGTCTACCTGGTCGACCTCGACCGGAAGGTCACCCGGGATGGCTTCTGAGCGGGCCCTGATGAGGCAGAGCGAGCAGATGTTCGCCCCGATCTTCAGGGAGGTGGAGGAGATCACTTCACAGGTCTCGATGACGAGGCTCTATGCCTACCAGAAGAACCTCTTCGATTTCGACACGAAGTATATCGGCACGCCGGGGAACCAGCTGGCGACCGACTGGATCTTTCACACCCTGGAATCGTACGGATACGAACCGGAGTACCAGTGGTTCGAGGTAGCCCCCAGAAGGGGGGGAACCGACACGATCCGGACCGCGAATGTTCTGGCGGTGCTCCCCGGGACCGTGAACCCCGAGATCCACTACCTGCTGAGCAGTCATTTCGATTCGAACAGCCGGGGACCGGGCGCTGATGATAACAGCTCTGCCATCGCGGTCCTGCTCGAGACGGCCCGGCTGCTGGCCGACAACCCCCTCCCCTGCTCGATCATCTTCGCGGCCTTCACCGGTGAGGAGGCCGGACTGCTGGGGAGTCGGGAATTCGCTCGGCAGGCACTGGAACAGGGACTGATCGTGAAGGGGGCTCTGAACAATGACATGATCGGCTGGTCAGGAGACCACCGCCTCGACAATACCATCCGGTTCTCCAACTACGGGATCCGCGATGTCCAGCACGCGGGGGCGATCCTCTTCTCCGACCTGATCACCTACGACGCCCACTACTACAAGAGCACCGACGCGCATGCTCTCTACGATGCCTTCGGCGATGTCATCGGCGGCCTCGGCTCCTACCACGTGCTGGGCAATCCCCACTACCACCAGGTGCACGACGTTCTCGAGACGATCAACCAGGAGCTGGTGACCGAATCGTGCCGCAGCATCGTGGCCTCGATGATGCTGCTGGCCTCGAGTCCTTCGAAGGTCGAGGGCATGAAGGTGGTGACCCTGACCGGTGACGACGTCACCGAGATACAGTGGGATCCGAATCCGGAAGCAGACATCACGGAATATCATGTCGTCTGGGGTCCGCCCGGGGAACCGCCGACTCACGACATGGTGGTGACCGGAACCCGGGTGAGACTGGAGGACGCTCCGATCTTTACGGTCGTGCGCATCAAGGCGATGAATGCCCGCGGACTGCTCGGCTGGGACTGGACGGTATTGGCACCACCTGACATCGATCCCTGATC
>JALGWK010000161.1 GCA_025774205.1 bacterium | reverse complement strand
GTCGCCGGTTCAAATCCGGCCGCCCCGACCAGTTCTAGCTATCTTTCTATTTGAATATCCGGTGCCCGAGAAAGGTGAAGAGGGTGGTGAGACCGAAATAGGCTCCATACCCGCGGAGATCCTCCATGGCGGGAGTCCCGCCCTTCTTGTCGAGTTCGGTCCAGTACCACATGCCCAGCAGGCTGCCGACCAGTCCCGATACATAGGTTGCGAAGCCGTTCGTCTTCACCGGACTGGCGCGCAGAATACCCCGCTTGGCATACAGGGGAGTGAGTCCGTTATAGAGGAGGATATTGTAGACCACTTCACCGTTCTGGACCTTCCTGCGGGTTCCCTCGTTCCAGAGCCAGTTGGCTTTGCTGAAATCGTATTCCTGGTGGATCGCGAGATCCGCGATCCAGGCGAAGAAGAAACCGGTGACGGCGCCGAAGAACGCCCGGCCGATCTCGCGATCGGTCCGCCGCCATCCATATTGCCTGGCAGGGGCAGCCGTGGCCCCGATTCCCGGTCGAAGGGAATGAACATCACTTCCCATGGGCACGGTCACGGCGAAGGTCAACGGACCGGGGGAGGGCGGCCGCAACAGACCGGTCTGCAGCGAGTACGATTCACTCGAGAGACCGATCGACTGCTGCGCGTCGATACCCGGAGTCCAGCAGAGGATCAACAGGAGTGACAGAACGACTGGAGCATAGCCTCTCATCCGCGGTACACCTTTCACATCTTGAAGTCCCGATTACTGCAGGGATGACGGAACCGGCAGGTGATTGTTTACGGAGGAGGTTATGCTGTGAGACTGTCGAGCGCAAGAGTTTCAGGCTCCGGGTCCCTGATAAGTTGGATGATCACATGAGCATTGCCAGAGAATGATCTGGCATACATCTTCTATTTTCTGGCGCCTGTAGCTCAGATGGATAGAGCAGTGGGTTTCTAACCCACCGGCCGCAGGTTCGAGTCCTGCCAGGCGCGCCATGAACATGCTCATGGAGAGAGTAGCTCAGTCGGTTAGAGCACCAGGTTGTGGCCCTGGGGGCCGGGGGTTCAATTCCCCTCTCTCTCCCCATACCGCGTCCCTATCGTCCAGTGGTTAGGACACCGGGCTTTCAATCCGGAAACGGGGGTTCAATTCCCCCTGGGGACGCCATGATCATCCTGCAGTCGCTTCACCTGACCACAGGTGGGGCGTATCCATGAAAGAGGCCAGCTGAATGTCCGCAGATGTGAACACGCCAGGTCCCGTACCTGAGGCCGTCCTTGAAGCATTGAGCGCCATTAAAGATCCCGATCTCGGCAAGGACATCGTTTCGCTTGATTTCATCAAGGACCTCGTGATCGATGGTGGAACTGTTTCATTCACCATCGAGCTCACAACTCCGGCGTGCCCCGCCAAGGAGTACTTCGTCACCCAGGCCCGGGAACAGGTGGGCAAGGTGGCGGGCGTTGAGAAGGTGGAAGTCGCGCTCTCATCCAGCCAGGCTTCACCCCAGGTCCAGCCGCAGAATCTCATCCCGGGCGTGGCTCACACCATCGCCGTTGCCAGCGGCAAGGGAGGGGTGGGTAAATCGACCGTCGCCGCCAACCTGGCCCTGGCCCTGGCCAGTGACGGAGCGAAGGTCGGATTGATGGATGCCGATATCTACGGACCGAGCATTCCGATCATGTTCGGGATCCACGACCGGCCCGATACGACCACAGAAGGCAACAGGATCGTGCCGCTCGAGAAGTACGGGATCAAGCTCATGTCCCTGGGCTTTCTCGCCGATGACCGGATGCCGGTCATCTGGCGCGGTCCGCTGGTGGGCAAGATGGTCCAGGAGTTTCTGGAGAGGGTCGACTGGGGAGAACTCGATTACCTGGTCGTGGACCTGCCCCCCGGTACAGGCGACGCGCAGCTCACACTGGTCCAGAACGCCCCCCTGACCGGGGCGCTGGTGGTGACCACCCCCCAGGAAGTGGCTCTGGAGGACGTGGTCCGGGCCCTCCGGATGTTCGAGCGGGTGAATGTCCGTATCCTCGGCGTGGTGGAGAACATGGCCTGGTTCGTGTGTGACGGATGCGGCAAGCGACACAACATTTTTTCCGAGGGCGGCGGGCGCAGGACCGCTGAGGAGCTCGGTCTGCCTTTCGTTGGTGAGATCCCCCTTGATGGCGCCATCTGTGAAGGAGGGGACGCGGGTACCCCGGCGATCAGCGCCGATCCCGATTCCGAGATCTCACAGGCGTTCATGAAGATGGCACGGGCCGTGGCCGCGAACGCCAGCATCGTCTCGATGCGTGAAGGGGTGAGCCAGCGGGAGCTGGCTGATATATCCGGGAAGAGGCAGGAAGGGTAGCACCCTGCCATGAATCTCCTTGGACGCGCCGTTGTCACCTTCCTGCCCCTCGTACCGCGACGCGTCGTCGGCTACATCTCACGATCTTATATTGCCGGCGAGACACTTGACGACGGCATCGCCCAGGTCAGGGCCCTCGGTGAAGAAGGGTGCACAGCATCCCTCGACATCCTCGGTGAGGAGGTCAAGCGGGCCGAGGAGACCGAGGTCATTACCCGTCACTATCTGGAGGCGCTGGCTCGGATCAGATCCTCGGGAGTCGTGTCGAACATCTCCATCAAGCCCACCGCGCTCGGCCTGAACCTCGATCCCGATCTGTGTGAGACCAACCTGCGGAGTCTTCTTACCCGGGCGCGGGAATCGGGGAATTTCGTTCGGATCGATATGGAGGATTCGGGTATGACTACAGCCACCCTCGATCTCTACCGGAGGCTGAGAGCCGATTTCGACAATGTCGGGGTAGTGCTGCAGGCGTATCTCAAGCGTTCGATGGAAGACATCGAGACCCTGAAGGCCCTGAAGGTGAATGTCAGGATCTGCAAGGGGATCTATATCGAATCTCCCGAGATCGCCTGGAAGGATCGCCAGCGGATCAGGGATTCCTACATGGAGATGGTTGAAGCCCTGCTCTCCAGCGGATGTTTTGTCGGCATTGCCACCCATGACCGTCAGTTGGTGGAGCGTTCGTTCGACCTCATCGACCGTCTCAAGCTCGTTCAGGACAGGTACGAATTCCAGATGCTGCTGGGGGTGGGATCCGCCCTGCGAAGGGAGATTATCACCGCCGGACACCGTATGCGGGTCTACGTGCCTTTCGGCGCTGACTGGTACTCGTATTCGACCCGGCGTCTGAAAGAGAACCCTGCCATTGCCGGCCATGTCTTCAGGGATTTCTTCAGCATAAGATCGTAATCCGCGATTACCGGTAAAGAATTCAGTCGCAAAAACGTCTAATATGACGGGTTGATGGACCGAATCCCCCGTGAATCCATGTACCGCGGGCTTCGGTCTGTCCTCGAGCCGGCACGGCAGGCATTCGTAATGTGAGAGAGTATTACTTGACTGTCGGCCATGCTGATACATAACCTTCAGGGTTGTGATTTTCAGGAGGTCACCGGGGCACGACGGATTCTGGTTCAGACGTCCAGAATCTCCGCCCCGAGTTGATAACCATTCGGGAGGAATGTCGAATGAAACGTACCATTCTGATGGCCTGTGCCGTGGTCATCATGATACCTGCCACGAGCGCACTGGCTCAGATCGAGAACCGGGAAGCGGCCGAAGCCTACAATCTGGCGAGGACCCTCTATACGGAGGGCAAATACGACGAAGCCAAAGAAGAGCTGCTGAAGTCCGTCAGGCTGGAGCCGGGCAATTACACGGCCTGTTTCCTGCTGGGAATGACGTACGACAAGCTCCGCCAGCCGGATGACGCGATCGCCCAGTACGAGGCCGCGGTGAATTTCAACGCGAACTACTTCACGGCGTACTCCGCCCTGGCGGGTATCTATCTCAATCACAAGAACGACACCGAGAACGCTCTCCAGAATTACATCCTGGCAGGCAATGTCTCGGAAACGGTCGGGCAACCATACGCGCGGGCGTTCTTCAACCAGGGCAAGATTTATTTCGATCTCCAGCGCTGGCCGGAAGCCCTGCAGGCATACAGCAAGGTCGCCCAGTACGAGCCTGCCAACGAGAGCGCCTTTCTGTTGATGGGCCGGACCCAGGTCGAGCTGGGTGAATATGAGAACGCGATCATGAACTTCACCCAGGCCGCGACGATCAAGCCGACCTGGATGGATCCGTACTTCTTCCAGGCGAACGTTCTTAACAGGCTGGGTAATTATCAGGCGGCGATCGAGGCGGCCGACAAGGCGGTGGAGAGGATGCCGGGGGATGGCGGATCTCTCTTCGAGAAGGGATTGGCGCTCAAGAACCTGGAGCGGTGGGACGAGGCGATAGCGGTGCTCGAAGAGGCTGCTCGTGACGCTCGCTGGCGCCAGAACGCCAACTATCAGATCGAGGTTATCAGGAACCGGGACCTCTACGTGGCCGCAGCACCCGACACCGGTCGCGTGATCCCGCCGCTCTTCTGACCGGACCCATAGCCAGACGGTATCCGGTGAACCGGATACAGAAAGGGCGGCCATTCGGCCGCCCTTTTCAATGTAGAGCAGGTGGTCAGGATATCCGGGTCGTCGCTACCTTTTTGGGAAGTCGCGCGGATCCTCGGGATCGGTGATATAGAGCATCGGCTCACTCTTCAGGTCGATCGTGCGGCCCTCTTCGAGCTTCGATCCATCGGCGGTATAGTACACCCGGACCACAGGGCGCAGCGGGTAGTTCTTGTTGACACTGGAGACGATGCAGATTTCGCCGGAATTCAATTTCACGTACGAACCAGCCGGAAAGACACTGATCTCATCAAGGAAGGCCTTCACCACATCCTTGTCGAACAGGTGACCGCCCAGTCGGATGAGCTGCTGACCGCCCAGTCGGATGAGCTGCTGCAGTACATTGAAGGGGATCATGTGATCCCGGAAGGGCCGTACGTGCGTCAACGCCTCGTACGTGTCCACCAGTCCGATGATGCGGGCAAAGAGGTGGATTCCATTACCGGAGAGACCTTCCGGATATCCCGATCCGTCCAGACGTTCATGTTCCTGGTACGCCACGGTCTGCAGGAAGGGGTAGGCGGCGGCGCAACTGGCCAGGAGCTGCTTCCCATAGGACGGATGCTGTTTGATCTGGGCGTACCCTGACTGATCGAGTTTACCCTGCCTGGTGATCAGTCCCGCCGGCAGCTGGGTCATGCCGACATCGTGTACGATCCCACTCA
>JALGWK010000160.1 GCA_025774205.1 bacterium | reverse complement strand
GAGTGGCCGAACAAGGAGTACCCGAGACGATCCCACGGAGTGGCTGAATCGTGTCATTTCTGCGCCCATCTCCTCGACAAGGGGGAGCGTCCGGCGTGCGTCGAGGCCTGTGAGGGAGTCGGCGCCGGGGCACTCATCTTCGGAGATCTGAATGATCCGGAGAGCGAGGTCGCGGAGCTTGTCAGGGAAGGATCTCTCAAGCGGATCCGGGCGGACTGGGGTACGGAACCGAAAGTCTACTATCAGGGCCTGTAGTATTGGGCACACGATAGCGAGGTAAGAGCCATGGATGTCCAGTTCGCGAAAATCGACGGCAGGTCGGCGCCGTACTACACGACTGTCGCTCTTCTTGCACTCTTCTCCATCGGTGGATTAGTCGCCACCCTCGTCATGCACCACCATGGACTCCATCTTTCAGGCATGACGAACCGGGTGCCGTGGGGTCTGCAGATCTCGATGGCGATCTTCTACATCGGTCTGTCGGCCGGTTCGCTGGTGGTTTCGGGACTCTACGGCGTATTCGGCAAGATGGAATACAAGCCGTTCGCCCGGATCGCGGCCTACCTCGCCATGCTCTTCCTGATCGCGGGGCTGCTGTCGATCTTCACCGACCAGGGACGGATCGACCGGGTCTTCACCAAACCGTTCACCTACTTCAATGCCACCTCGATGTTCTCCATCAACCCGGGGCTGTACTCGGGGCACATCATGATCTGCGTGTTCTACCTGTGGGCCCTCTTCAAGGAGAAGGGAACGCTCACCAAGATCACTTCTCTGGTCGTCGTGCTCTGGGCCATCGGCACCCATACCGGCACGGGTGCCATCTTCGCCTTCGTCCCCCGGGAACTTTACAACTCCTCCCTCCTGCCCCCCAGCTTCGTATCAGCCGCTCTCTCCTCCGGAGCGGCGTTGATGATCTGTGTGATCGTGTTCCTCTCCAGGGCCACGAAACGCCATCTCGATGAAGAACTCATCATCTGGATGGGGCGTCGCCTCCTTTCGATCTTCCTGCTGGTGACGCTCTATCTGATAATGATTGAGAACGTGCACCGGCTCTACCTGGCTGACTCCCATGAAGCGGGTCAGTTCTTTCTCTTCGGCGGAAGTCACAGCTTCATGTTCTGGCTGGGTCTGATAATGGTCGGGTGCGTGATCCCCGCGATCCTGCTCTTTATCAAGAAGACCGGGACGTCGATCAAATGGACGATCTTCGCTTCCATCATGGTCGTGGTCGGCGTTCTCTTCGAGCGGTTCCTCATCGTCATCCCCGGACTCATCCACCCCCCCGACCTCTTCCCCGGGTATGAGGTGCTGGACACCGTCATCGTGGAGGGAGTGGCCAGCTACTCGATCAGCTACCTGGAGGTGCTGCAGACCCTCGGGGTGTTAGGGGTGATAGGATTCGCCTTCATGGTAGGCCTGAAACTGATGCCATTGGCCCCGACCGAGGCGAGGGTGCTGCCGGATCAGAAGGTCTGAGATCCGCGCCTGACGATCAAGAGTTCAACTCTGGAAGCAGTAGCCCTTCCCTCTCCGGATATGATATGTTCGGCGCCGTATCGAGACGGATTGAGCAGACATCCATGACCGGCAGGAGCTGAGACCAGGCATGAGTGATCAGAAGCAGGGCGGGTTGCACCCGCTGGCATATGAAGAGGTTCCGGGGGACCAGTATCCACCCTACATACCGGCCGAGAAGATAACGCCTGAATTCAGCCTGAAGGCGATCGTCCTGGGGGCGATCTTCGGCATCATCTTCGGCGCCGCCAACGCCTACCTCGGACTCAGGGTCGGCCTCACCATCTCCACCTCGATCCCCATCGCGGTGATGACGGTGACGGTTTTCACCCTGCTGAAGAAGGTCATCGGTGAGGCGACCCTGCTCGAGTGCAACATGTCCCAGACGGTGGGATCGGCCAGTTCCTCACTCGCCTCGGGCATCATCTTCACCGTCCCGGCCATCTGGCTCTGGGGCCTCGAGCCGAATTACATACAGGTGAGCATGCTGGCCATGCTGGGCGGAATCCTCGGGGTCATGTTCATGGTTCCCCTCCGGCGGTTCCTGATCAACGAGGAGCACGGCAAGCTCCCCTACCCTGAGGGCACCGCCGCCGCCGAGGTGCTGATGGCCGCCCAGGAGGGCGGACGCTCGGCGAAAAACGTCTTCACCGGCCTGGGGGTGGGCTTTTCCTACGCCCTCCTCTGGAAAGCCCTGCAGGTATGGAGCAAGGAGTTCGCCTTGCACCTGCCTTTCGTCAAGAAGGCCAAGTTCGCCATCGAGGCCTCTCCCGCCCTGCTCGGGGTCGGTTACATCCTCGGCTTCCGGATCGCCACCATCATGGTCTGCGGCGCCGCGCTCAGCTACCTGATCATCGTGCCTTTCATGGCCCACGTGTGGGGCGGCGCAATCATCCCGCCGGCCACCGATATCATCGACAACCTCAACCTCAGCCAGATGAGGAACTTCTACATCCGCTACATCGGCGCCGGAGCGGTGGCGAGCGCCGGGATCATCACCCTCATCAAGGCGATCCCGACCATGATCAAGTCGTTCCGGATCGGGATCGAGAAGATGAAGACCGGTCCTGGAGAAGTGCCCGACAAAAGGACCGACCGCGACCTCAACCTGAAAGTCGTGGGTCGGGTGGCCCTCGCGATAGTAGCCGTTATCACCGTCCTGCCCTTCCTCTTTCCGGCTATCGATCCGATGAACTTCCTGCTCCGCTTTGGAATCGGGGTGCTGGTGGTCGTCTTCGCCTTCTTCTTCGTCACCGTGAGCGCCCGGATCGTCGGACTGGTCGGGGTCACCTCCAACCCGACCTCGGGGATGATCATCGCCACCCTGATCTGCGTGAGCCTCCTGTTCGCCCTCGGCGGCTGGACCGACATCACCGGCAAGGTGACCATTATCCTGATCGGCACCATGGTCGGCGTGGCGGCCTCCATTGCCGGCGACACCAGCCAGGACATCAAGACCGGGTTCCTGCTCGGCGCCACTCCGCGAAAGCAGCAGATCGGAGAGATCATCGGGGTGATGACCTGCGCCTTCTTCGTGGCCGCCTCGGTATTCCTGCTGGCCAGCCAGTACGAGATAGGTGGCGCGGAACTCGCCGCCCCCCAGGCCAACATGATGAAGCTGGTGGTGGACGGGATCATCGACCAGTCGATCCCGTGGGCGCTGGTGCTGGTGGGCGTGGCCATCACCCTCGTGGCCACCAGCTTCAGACTGCCGCCGCTGGCGTTCGCGGTCGGGGTCTACCTGCCGCTGGCCACCATGACCCCTATCTTCATCGGCGGCCTCATGCGCCGGATCGTCGAGAAGCGGAGCTCCCATGATCCCGACCTGCTCCACCGCCGCCGGGAGGGCGGCATCCTCTTCGGATCGGGACTGGTCGGTGGGGAGGGATTGATGGGGGTGGCGATCGCCGCCTATGCCTTCATCTTCGGCAAGCCCACCCCGATCTTCCCGGGCTTCCTCGACTGGTTGGAACGCTTTCCCCAGCACCTGCTGGTGCTCATCCCGCTGGGCTTCCTCGTCTGGCTGCTCTGGAAGTCGATCTTCGCGGGCGAAGAGAGTGAGGGGAGAGACATCATCCGGTCGTGACGGGTTTGTTGCGGCAGGAGGAATGATATGCGCCTGACGACTTGCACGACCTGCCTGTTTTCTCTGCTGTTGACGGCCTGCGCCGCCGGCACGGCCTATACGATCATGCAGTACGGCGATCCGGAACTGACGGAACCACAGGAGAACGGGATGCTCCTGCTGGGCGCGGTGATCGTGGAAGCGGTCCCGGCACACCGATATCCACCGCATCTTCGGGTTCTCCTCAAGGGTGAGATCATCGACGAATCCGGCTCCCTCAAACGAATCCAGATTGAGGCCGATGTGGATGAGGACGGTTATTTCGCCATCGAGAACGTGTTGCCCGGTCGCTGGGCGCTCCAGGGCGTCTGGATCGGGTACAGCCTTATCTGGAACGACCTGGAGACCCCTGGCATGCCCTGGGTAAGCGCCCGTCGACTGGCGTACCCGATCCCGTTACCGAGAGCGCGACTGACCGGGGATCACTGGCCGACCGTTCCGAAGGAGAACGTCTACGATTTCGGATACAACGTCTTCATCCTGGCTGACTACATCCAGCACTACCGGATGGATCGACTGGACAACGCCTCCTTCACCTCTCCGAAGACCTGGCAACGCCCCCCACTCCTGGAACACTTCATCGAGCGCTACCCCGAGAGCGGTTGGACACCTCTGCTGACAAGGCTCGCAGGGGGCTGACATGGAGAGCAGTCCACTGGTGATCGGCATCGATTTCGGGACCGACTCGGTCCGGACGGCCATCTTCGATACCGCCGATGGCAGTGAGGTCTCGAGCGCCGTCGCGGAGTACCGCCGTTGGAGTGAAGGGCTCTATTGCGATCCGCTGGCCAATCGGTACCGACAGCATCCGCTCGACTACATCGAAGGACTTGAGTCGTCGATCCGGCGGGCCCTGCAGGAAGCGCCGGCTGATACGGCCGACCGGATCGTCGGACTCTCCATGGACACGACCGGATCAACCCCCGTCGCGACCGACCTCAGCGGAGCCCCCCTCGCCCTGACCGAAGGATTCGAAGAGAATCCGAACGCCATGTTCGTTCTCTGGAAGGACCATACCGCCGTGGCTGAGGCGGAGGAGATCAACCACACCGCCGGGACCTGGGGCGGAGATGACTTCACCCGGTACTCGGGCGGTATCTACTCCTCCGAATGGTTCTGGTCGAAGATGCTTCACATCCTCCGCGCGGATACCGTGGTACAGGCGGCGGCCCGGTCATGGATCGAGCATTGCGACTGGATGCCTGCCCTGCTCACCGGCAACTCCGACGCGTTGACCATCAGGCGGAGCCGTTGTGCCGCCGGTCACAAGGCGATGTGGCACGACTC
>JALGWK010000159.1 GCA_025774205.1 bacterium | reverse complement strand
TTGGCGTCGAACTGCCAGCTGACACTGCCGCTCTCGGCGAGACCGCCGTTGTTCTTGGAGAGGATATGTCTGATCTCCCCCACCGTCCGTCGCCGGTTGTCGGTGAGTGTCTCGATCAGGACCGCCACCCCACCGGGGGCGTAGACCTCGTAGGTCACCGCTTCGTAATCAACCCCGGGGAGATCCCCGGTACCGCGCGCGATCGCCCGCTCGATGTTGTCGTTCGGGAGGTTGTTGGCTCTGGCATTGTCGATCGCGGACCGCAGGGAGGCGTTCGCGGCCAGGTCACCGCCGCCGTCGCGAGCCGCCACGATGATCTCACGGGTGAGGCGGGAGAAGAGCCGACCCCTGACGGCATCGGTCTTCTCCTTCTTCCTCCGTATGGTTGCCCACTTCGAATGACCTGACATGGCGCTACTCTCCGGGTGGGAGCGATCCGGTCTCCAGTTCTACCGCCAGCGGTCGGTACCCGAAGAGATCACTGATCACTTCGAAGATCCCGGCTGAGTGCACCGAGACGCACCGGTTCAGGTCGGGCAGGAAGATGAAGCTGCCCGGCAGGCTCTCGATGTTCCCGTCGAAGGCGATCCCCACCACCTCGAGATCGCGGTTCAGGACCGGACTGCCCGAGTTCCCTCCGATGATATCACAGGTGGAGACAAAGTTGATCGGCGTATCGAGATCGAATTCATCGGGCGGGTTCTGCCACCGTTCCGGCAGGGCCCACGGGTCGACCTTGCCGTGGCTGGCCCACCGGTCGTAGAGCCCGTAAAAGGTCGTGTTCACCGGCGCGACAGTGCCGTTGTAAGGATATCCGGTCACCACCCCGTCCTGGATCCTGAGCGAAGAAGTGGCGTCGGGCGGGATGGAGAAGCCATAGACGTCGAAGACCGCCCGTGCGAGGCGGGAAACGGCGGCGTCTTCCTCTCCCAGGAGCTGCTGCACTGCCCCCTGCATCTGGATCAGCCTCATCATGAGACCGTCCAGGCCCTTGATGATCGGGTCGGTGGTATTCGCGATACTCGCGGGGGCCCCTGCCAGCAGGGCCGTGACCGCTTCCGTGTCGTTGAGGATCGTCCCGTTCAGAAGGTACTCCGCCGCGCCGGCAGGCTCACGGAAACCGACCAGGCCGGAGACCAGCGGATCGTCCGCGGGGTAGAAACGATGCAGGTCGGAGAGCTGGGCGACGAGCATGGCCTTCTCGAGTTCGGGATACCCCTCGATCGGGGCTTCGATCATGCTGCGGACTTCGCCCGCGTTGTCGGAGTCGGCCGGCATCCCCTGATCCAGCATGAAGCGATACTGCTGGATGAGGAAGGCCTTGCCGAGCAGGGCCGAGCTGAGGATGTCACCCGGACGGGTGAACCTCAGGAGGTACATGTCCAGGCCGAAGGGCCTGATGCCGTCCCGCGCCTCGGCGATCTCGGTCCACGGATCGCCATAGGTGTCGCTCATCGTCGGATCGCTCATCACCTGATTCCGGAAATCGGTCTGGAAGGCGGCCTTCCGGGCGAGCTTGTAGGCATCGAGCAGCCCGCCCTGCTGTCCGGTGTATGCTTTCTCGGTATTGGAGAGGTTGAAATAGAGGTTGTTCAGTTCTTCCCAGTCGGGGATGTCGGTGTTGGCATCGAGGAAGGAGCGCATCGCCTCCATCCGGGTGCGCAGGATGTGGAGGAAAGCGGGGTTGCCGATGTCACGGTCGAAGGCGTACTGGGCGACGGTGTTGAGCCGTGAAGTGCTGCCGGGGTTCCCGATCACGAAGACCGGGTCACCGGCCTTCGGGCCCTCGACGCTCCACTTGAAGAAGAAGTCGGAGGAGTCGACCGGCTCGCCGTCCTCGTACACCCGCCAGAAGGAGATGTCGAGGTTGTAGCGCGGGTAGGTGAAGTTGTCGGGATCGCCGCCGAAGTAACCAATATCGAGTTCGGGAGCCATCACCAGGCGGACCTCGGTGTAGCGCTTGAAGGTGTAGACCGAGTAACGGCCGCCGTTGAAGAACTCCACGACCTCGTTGACCATGCCGTTCTCCGCGTCCATCTCGGCGCCGACCTCCATGACCGCCTGCTGGCGCGCCTGGGCCTTCGCCTGGGCGTCCTCGACGGCGTCCATGGCGCCGTGGATCCGGGCCGTCACATCGGTGATCTCCACCAGCTGGTCGACGAAGAATCCTTCCACCAGTCGTTCCTCATCCCGCGTCGCGGCGTAGAAACCATTCTCCAGCAGGTTCTCACCTTCCAGGCTCACCTGGGTGACGTAATCCCGGGCGCAGTGGTGGTTGGTGAACATCAGGCCGTTGGCCGATACGAACGAGGCCGTGCACTCACCGCCGTTGCTCCTCAGGGCACCGAGACGGGCGTGTTCGAACCACGCTTCATCGGGCTGGAACCCGTACGCCTCCGAGAACCAGTCCATCGGCGGCGCGTCGAAGGTCCACATCCGTCCGGTGTCGAACCGGCCGGCCCTGACGGTATCGGGATCGAAACTCACCGGGCCGAGAAGATCGGCCAGGGTCGGCAGGGTCGATTCCAGTTCCTCCACGATCGCCGTGTCGACCGGCAGGGGAGTCGGCTCGATCACCGCCGGTGTCTGCACCCGGCTGCCGGCACACCCGGTCGCGAGCAGGAGCAGGAGAGGTATCATTCCGAAGGGACGGAGCATGGACAGGGGACTGCGTGACATGAGCAATATTCCTTTCAGTCTTCTTCTTCCTCATCCAGTTCGGCCTGGGCGATCACCTTCTGCGTGACGTCGTGCGGCATCGGATCGTAATGACTGAACTCCCGGGAATGTGTCGCTCGGCCCTGGGTCATCGACCGCAGGGAGGTCGAGTACTTGAAGAGTTCCGCGAGAGGGATCCTGGCACGGATCACCTGGAAGGGCCCTTCCGAAGTGACCCCCTCCACCTTGCCGCGACGGCTGGAGATATCGGCCATGATGTCTCCGGTGTAATCATCGGGCACCGTCACTTCGACAATGAAGATCGGTTCCAGCAGGATCGGACCGGCGTCCTTCCAGGCCTGTTTGAAGGCCATCGAAGAGGCACGCTGGAAGGCCGCGTCGGAAGAGTCGACATCGTGGAAAGTCCCGTCGTACAGGGTGACCTTGAAGTCGACACATTTGTATCCGGCCAGGGCGCCGCGGGCGGACGAATTGGTCACACCCTTGTTGACCGAAGGGATGAACCGGCCGGGGATCGATCCCCCGACGATCTTGTTGTCGAATTCGTACCCCTCACCCCTCGGCTGCGGATCGAGTTTGATCCGCACGTCGGCGAACTGTCCCCGCCCTCCCGTCTGCTTCTTGTGACGGGCGTGCGCGTCGCTCGGCTTCGTGACCGTCTCGCGGTACTTCACCTTCGGCTCGAACATCCGGAGCTCTACTCCGAAACGGGATTTGAGCTTCTTTGTCACGACCTCCAGCTGCACCTCACCCTGACCGTGAAGGAGGGTCTGCTGCAGTTCCGGGTCAGCCTCTACCCGGACCGAGGGATCCTCCTCGCACAGTTTCTGCAGACCGGTGGAGAGTTTCGCTTCATCACCCTTGCCGAGCGGTTCGATGGCGATCCGGATGACCGGTTTGGGAAACGGGATCGGAGTGCAGATGAAGGGATCAGAGGGCGCGCAGAGCGTGTCGCCGGTGTGGGTGTCCTTCAGTTTCACCAGGGCCACGATATCGCCGGCGTGGACCTTCTCGACCTCGATCCGGTTGTGCCCCTTCATGAAGCTGATACTGCCGAGCCTCTCCTTCGAGCTGCGGGTGCTGTTCTGGGCGTCCTGTCCCGAGGAGAGGGTGCCGCTGAAAACCCGGAAGAAGGAGAGTTCACCCACGTGAGCTTCCGACAGGGTCTTGAAGACCTGTCCGCAGAAGGGGTCTGAGTCGTCCCTGGTCCGGGCGGCATCCCCACCCTTCGGATCGGTACCGATCAGTTCACCCATGTCGGCGGGAGCGGGCACCATCTCGGTGATCAGTTCCATAACCCGGCCGGTTCCGACGTTGGTCTCACCCGAACAGCAGAGGACCGGATGCACCGTGCCTTCCCGGATCCCCTTGAGGAGTCCGGTGACGATGTCCTCGGGACTGAGGTCACCATCTTCGAAGTACTTCTCCATCAGCGCGTCGTCCGCCTCGGCGGCAGCCTCGACCAGGGTCTCCCTCAGGGAGACAGCCCGATCGGCTGCTCCTTCAGGGATGTCGGTCTCGGTGTAGGTGCCCTTGCCGTTCTGCTCGAAGACCAGGGCCTTGTTCTTCAGCAGATCGATGATGGTGGTGAAGTCGGGACCGGGATTAAGGGGGAACTGCAGTGGGGCTACCCCGGTGCCGAACCGGTCGACTGAAGTCTGGATGATGGCGTCGTAATCAGTGTGCTCTTTATCAAGCTTGTTCACCAGGAGGAGGCGCGGGACCCCGGCCTCCCTGGCGTACCGCCAGACCTGTTCGGTACCGACCTCGAGACCAGCGTCGGCCTTCATGATCACGATGGCGGCCTCGACCACGGTCAGGGCACCCTTCACCTCTGCCAGGAAGTCGGCGAAGCCGGGTGTGTCGAGCACGTTCAGTTTCGCCCCGTTGTATTCCGTGAAGACGAGCGAGGTGTTGATGGTGATCTGCCGCTCCTGCTCCTCCTCGGTAAAATCTGAGACCGTACTGCCCGCCTCGATGCTTCCGATCCGACTGATATCACCGGCGGTGGCGAGGAAGGCGTCGACCAGGGTTGTCTTGCCGCAATCTCCATGGCCGACGAGAGCCACATTTCGGATGGTGTCGCTGGTATATTCTTTCACGGTCCTGCCCGTCTGCTGGTTACTGGTTGCTGGTTATCGGTCACGGCGTCACTCCGAGACCGACGTTTGCTGCCTGACATGACACTACTCCTTCGAGTCCCGGAGTTCATAGCCACCGCTGTTGAGCTTTGACAGCGCCGCCTCGCTGTC
>JALGWK010000511.1 GCA_025774205.1 bacterium | reverse complement strand
CCGGTGATCAGCGAGATAGAGGAGTCGATCGAAGTGTTCGATCCTCTCCAGTCCGCCGTGACCTTCCGCGGGCAGGGGGGGAGCACTGAGATGGAATACGCCATCGGACTGCTCCCTGATCATATCGGGCCCTTCAGGAGTGTGAGCGGGGAACACGCAATCGTCGAGGCTCAGATCGATCTCTTCACTCCCGAATGGAGACCAGCCGGCACGACCACGGAGCGGATCCGCGTGTTCGACGCCAGACCACAGTTCACCATCCGGGGGAATCCGGTCCTGGCTCACAATGTCACCCTTTCGGCGTCACCCGGTGATTACCTGGTATCCATTCTGGTGATGGAGACGGTTTCAGGCGTGAGAGCTCTGGCCGAGGAACGGGTCTCCTTCCCTGATTATTCCGGTGATGATCTCATGATCAGCGACATCATGCCGGCAGCGCGCATCACGGAAGTGCGTCCCGGTCAGACCGGCCGCTTCATCAGGGGGGACCTGGAGGTCATACCACTGCCAGGCAGAATGCTGGGGAAGGACCAGCCGCTGTTCATTTATTTCGAGGTCTACAATCTGGCTCGGGATGGGTTCGGAGGGACCAGATATCAGATCGAATATTCGGTCTCTGAATCAACCTCGGATGATGGAGCCCTGAGGAGGCTCTTCCAGAACCTGGGCGAGCTGGTCGGGATCTCCGGCCGGCCGGCAGTCCTGAGCAGCGAATTCCTCCAGCAGGGTATTCAGAATGATGTGAGAACCCACCTTGAGATAGACATGAGCGCCGTACCTCACGGCATCTACGACCTTATCGTCACCATCACCGATCAGGTGAGCGGGCAGAGTACTTTGCAGGTTCTCAAGTTCCGGACCCTGCCGCCGATACCACCTGATTAATGGTGGGGCACGATCCGGTACACCACCGGTTCATCCAGCCCGGTTTCCGGATCTTTCACGATCAGATACAATCTCCCGTTTTCGATCCGACCTCTCATGGCAGGCATGACAACATCGCCGAGATAGCATCCCTCCGGATCGAAAACGAAGAACCTGTTCGATTTGCCGGGCAGCGCGGACGGATTCGAGGTCACATCCCGCAACCACAGATAACCAGCGTTATCCGCGATCACCTCTGCCCACCAGCCGGCCTGTCTGGGGAAGGGGGTGTCTGCCTTGATGGCCGGGTCAAACGGTCTGCCAAATGATGCCAGGCGTTCCTGATACGATTCGAATCCTGCGCAGTAGTTGACCATCAAGACTGTACAGGTCGATCTCGGGACGAACACCGGCAGTGACCAGAATCCTGTCACCGGGTATCACCATGGTGGATGCCTCGGCGGTAAAGGGCATTACCCCGATGGCCGTGGCCATGCCTGAGTCGCCACCGGAAGATTCATTGGGGCTGATAGCCACTTCATCACTGCCCAGCGATGCCAGCGTATCCCCGGTCGTGTGCTGAATGAGAATGATTGATTTCCACTGGTAGACATAGTCCCGACCAAATCGATAATCATTGTCACGGAGGGCGAGCACATGTCCGGGCAGCATATCGATGCCCTGTAACCGACCGTAATCCTGAGTTGGGATGACCTCTATCAGCGTGCCGTCGATACGCAGGACGGTGAGTCGTACCTGCCTCCAGTCATAGAAGGTCAGGGTGTCGCCGGTTATGCGCATATCCTGCATCATACCGAACTCACCGGGACCTTCACCTCTACCGCCCAGTTCCCTGATGAATTCGCCCTCTGAATCGTACACTACCGCCCGGCCGATATTTCGCTCAACGACGATCAGGGTGCCGTCAGGGCCGGGGGCGAAATCCCTCGGACTGCTCAGGAGGGAAGCAGGCTGGTCCTCCCTCTGATGGACCCTCAGAATCTCCTCCAGACCGAACGGAGGAGTGTCATATCTGGGTCCGCCACTGGTCACGGCAACCGGAATGCCGTTCTCATCAATAACATTGAACGAGTGCGGTCCGGCATCTCCGGCTGAACAACCGGCCACCGTGATCAGCGTGATGAACCCAAGGAACAGACGGGGAAGCATGTTGATCACTCCGGATACGAGCCCGAACGTC
>JALGWK010000158.1 GCA_025774205.1 bacterium | reverse complement strand
CGCTGAGCGCGCGAAAGGATCATTACAGCAGATACTTCAGGGGAGGGACCACCGGGGAATGACGGGAAACGCCAGGATCGAGAGCCTCGGCATCTATCTGCCGCCTGCGAAACTAACCACCAGTGACCTGCTCGACCGCTGTCGACGTCGGCCCCGTCTCGACCTTGAGCGCATCACCGGCATCAGGGAGCGGAGGGTGGCCGAGGGGGAATACGCGGTCGACCTCGGCGTCAGAGCGGCCGAACGGGCCCTCGAACTATCGCGTTACAGCGCCGAAGATCTCGGCCTGATCATCTGCACCAGCATCTCGAAATACAACCGTGAGCAGGAAGTCGATTTCGACCCGGCGACCAGTGTCGCCATCAGAAGAGCTGTCGGCGCCTCGAACGCCCTCAATTTCGACGTCGTCAACGCCTGTGCGGGCATGTTCAACGGCATCCTGATACTGGAGAGTTTCCTTCGAGCAGGCGTCATCAAGTGCGGCATGGTGGTGAGCGGTGAGTACAACTGGCCCCTGGCCGAGACGGCGACCCGGGAGATCCGGCACACCTTTGACGGACAGCTGGCTGCGCTCACCCTGGGTGACGCCGGCGCGGCGGTGATCCTCGACCGGAACGACGATGACCGGTACGGATTCCACTACCTCGAGATGGTGACCGGCGCGAAGCACAACCAGTACTGCTACTCGACCCCTTCCCAGCGCGGTCCCGGCGGCATCCTGATCACGAATGCGATCGGCCTGCAGCGGAAGGGCGCCGAGCACTTTCCCCAGTACCTGAAGAAGGCCGTCGAACGGACCGGCTGGAGTCTCGCTGATGTGGACTACGGCATCGCGCATCAGGCCTCGGTACGGGTGGTGAAACGGGGTGTGAAGGAGGTCGCGAAGTTCATCGGTGAAGAAGTGCCTCACGAATACCTTTACAACTGCGATGTCTACGGCAATACCACCACCACGAGTCATTTCGTCGTACTCGATGAATTCATGAGGAACGGGACGATCGACCACGATCACCGGATCCTCTTCGTCAGCGGCGCCTCCGGCATCGTGATCACCCATGCCACCTATACCATGGATGATCTGGCCGAACGGTACCGCCATCATCACGGCGGGGGGGAATAGAAGATGCTGCGCAGCCGGATAGAGAGCGTCGGAGTCAGCCTGCCCCGTAACGGCCCCTGGAAACCGGGTTCACTCGGCTTAGCCGCCAAAGCCGGTTCCAGCTGCCTCGGCTCCTCACAGTACCTCCCGGTCGACGTGGAGATACTCATCAATGCCGGGGTTCACCGCGACCGCCACTATGCCGAACCGGCCTTCGCCGTCTACATCCAGAACAAGCTGGGCATCAACGTCGAATTCCAGCGCCGGCAGACGGCCTCCTTCGACCTGTTGAACGGCAACTGCGGCATGCTCAATGCCCTGCACGTGCTGACCACCATGATGCAGAGCGGAGCGATCCGGACCGGCCTGGCCATCGCCAGCGAAGTGAACACCGACAAGATTCCCGATCCCGATTCAGCCATCACGGCCAGCGGCGCGGCCATCATGCTCGACCTCTCCCCCACCCCGGACCGCGGCTTCGGCGCCTTCCTGTTCAGGACCTTTGACCAGCATCACGATCTCTCACGCTCAGCCGTGACGCTCACCGTTGAGAGGGGCCAGCTCCATATCCACCGGGATGAAGACCTCGACCGGACCTGCCTCTCACTCCTCCCGGATGTGTGGGATGAACTGCTGGAGAGCGAGAAGACCGACCGGGACGGGATAGATCTGGTCATCCCGTCACAGCCATCGGCCGGCTTCATCGCGGGCTTACCGGATGCCCTCGGATTGGCGCCCGAGAAGGTCGTGGACGTCTTCTCTCTCTACGGCGATACGCTGACCACCTCACCGATTCTCGCCCTGCATTACGCCCGGGAGGCAGGCCTGATCGAAGCGGGTACCCGGGCGGTCTTTCTCACGGTCGGTTCGGGCATCACCATCGGTATGGCCAGCTACGACTTCTGACCTGTACCATTGTGTCCCACCCTCAACCGGAGGCGGACCGGATGGCTGGAACAGGCAGACGCAAATTTCTCAGACAGGCCGCTACGGGAGCCGCCGCGGTTTCCCTCCCCGGCATCCTTACCTCCCTCCCCGGCTGCGCCGGATCATCCCGGCGCGCACCCAACTTCGTCTTCATCCTCATCGACGACATGGGCTGGACCGACCTCGGTTCGTACGGCAGCGACCTCTACGAGACGCCCAACATCGACCGGCTCGCTTCGGAAGGCATGCGCTTTACCGATGCCTACGCGGCCTGCGCGGTCTGCTCCCCCACCAGGGCGAGCATCATGACCGGCAAGTACCCGGCCAGAATCAACATTACCGACTGGATCGGCGGCGGACAGAGGGGGATGCTCCTGCCGGCCGAATACGAGCATCAGCTGCCCCTGTCGGAGGTCACGATCGCCGAGGCACTCGGGGAGGCGGGTTACGCGACCGGTTACATCGGCAAGTGGCATCTCGGTGATGAGGGCTACCATCCGGAGGATCAGGGTTTCGACCTGAACATCGGTGGTCATGCCGCCGGACACCCATCCTCATACTTCTGGCCCTATCGCCGGAATCCCGATGCCGAGGCTTACTGGGACGTACCCGACCTCGAAGATGGCGAGGAGGGTGAGTACCTGACCGACCGCCTGACCGATGAGGCGGTCAGCTTCATCGAGGCGAACCGGGATCAACCGTTCCTTCTCTACCTCGCCCACTATGCCGTCCATACCCCCGTTCAGTCGAAACCGGACCTGACCGAACGGTACCGGGAGAAGATCGGATCGATGCCGACGCCGGAGGGTGAGACCAGCCGGACCGAACACGACGGCTGGGGCGTCACCAACCTGGTTCAGGACGATCCGGCATACGCCGGCATGGTGCAGAGCGTGGATGAAAGCGTCGGCAGGGTGATGGAGGCCCTCAAAGCAATCGGTGAATACAGGAACACGATCATCATCTTCATGTCGGACAACGGCGGCCTGACGACCTTCGCTCGCAGCTCCAATGCCCCGACCGCCGTGCTCCCCCTCAGGGCCGGCAAGGGATGGTATTACGAGGGTGGTATCAGGGAACCGATGATCATCCGCTGGCCCGGACGGGTACGGGAAGGAAGCGTCTGCGGTGAGCCGGTCACCAGCACCGACTTCTACCCCACCATGCTGGCCATGGCGGGGCTGGCGCAGAATCCCGCCCAGCACCGGGACGGGCTTTCGCTGGTCCCCCTCCTGGAGGAGAGTGGTGACCTCGGGCGTGAAGCCCTCTTCTGGCATTCCCCCCACTACCACGGTTCAGGCAATCGGCCTGCCGGCGCGGTCAGGGCCGGCGACTGGAAGCTGATCGAATGGTTCGAGGACGGTGCTCTCGAACTGTACAATCTGAGGGAAGACATATCCGAGGAGCGAAACCTAGCCGGAGAGATGCCGGAACGGGCGGCGGCGCTGAGGTCGATGCTCGCCGACTGGCGCCGCGAAGTGGACGCGAAGATGCCCCGACCGAATCCCGACTACGTACCGCCCGGGGAAACCCGATGAAGGTGGTATCAAGACTGCTGCTGACCATCACGGTGTTCAGCACGCTCACCATCGGATCCGAGGCCCAGCGGACAGCCAATCCGCTCTACGAACCGCCCGATCCGGAACCACTCGATGCTGCCCGGGCCGCGGCCTGGGACACGGTCGGGCCAGGTCTGCATGGAACCATCGGATCGGTCGATCATCGATACCCCCGCAACCTTGTCCCCCGGGGCGGGAGCCGGATGATCGGCTGGACCAGCGGCTGGCGGGGTGAGCGTATCAACGCCCAGCTGGTGCTCTGGACCGCGGAGGACGTCGGCCAGGTGCGGATCGAGGTCCCCGATCGATTCGAGGAGATCGGCCGCCCCCCGGATAAGGGCGGATCCACCCTCCCCCGATCGTGCCTCAGAGCCGAGTTCGTCCGCTACACCCTCGGTGACGGAGGTCTCTACGCCGACATCATCGACCACGCGACCAGGCTCGATATCCCTGCCCGGAGCGTCCGTCCGGTCTGGATCCGGATCGACATTCCCGCCGACGCCGAGCCGGCCTTCTACCAGATACCAGTGTTCGTGCGCGACGAGGGGGGCGAAGTCATCCCCTTCACCTTCAAGGTCGAGGTCCTCGACCAGGTTCTCCCCGAACCGTCGGAATGGGAATTCCATCTCGACCTCTGGCAGAACCCGTACGCCGTGGCCCGCTACCATCACGTGGAACTCTGGTCACCGGAACACTTCGCGCTCCTCGAACCTCACCTGAACATGCTCCTGGAAGCCGGGCAGAAAGTCCTCACCACGACCATCCTCCACCAGCCGTGGGGCACCCAGACCTACGATCCCTACGATTCGATGGTCGGCTGGATACGCAGGGCGGACGGCGCCTGGCGGTGGGACTTCTCGATCTTCGACCGCTACGTCGAATTCGCCACCGGAATCGGCTTCGACGGAGCGATCAACTGCTACTCCGTCGTGCCGTGGACGAACCGGATCGACTACCTCGACGAGGCCTCGGGAGAACGGCGAAGGGATGGCTCGACCGGGTGGTGCTGGCGATGGATGAACGCCCGCCCGACCAGATGTTCCCTGCCATCGAACTGATCCGCCGGGAGGCTCCCGCCCTGAAGATCGCCCTCGCCGGCGGCAACCATCCCGAGCTGAAGGACCTGATCGACGACTGGTGCATTACCATCCAGTCGCCGCTCTCGAGTGACCTCATCGAGGAGCGGAACGCACGCCGGCAGGCTGATGAGCGCTATCCGCAGACCACCTTCTACGTCTGCTGCAATCCGGAACGACCAAACACCTTCACCCACTCCCCGCCGGCTGAATCTACCTGGCTCGGCATTCATGCCGCCGCCCTGGGGTACACCGGCTTCCTGCGCTGGGCGTATGATTCGTGGGTCGAGGATCCCTTCATGGACACCGGGCATGTCACCTGGTCGGCCGGCGACTGTTTCCTGGTCTACCCGGGGGCCCGTTCCTCCATACGATTCGAGATGCTCCGCGACGGGATCGAGGCTTACGAGCAGATACACATCCTGAGAGAGCGATTCGAGGGCACCACCGACAGTGAAGTGCTCCGAAAGATCGACCAGCTTGACCGGGTTCTGGCCGAGGTCACCTGGGATGCAGCCCGAGAGCGGGAGGCGTCGTACTTTGTGAATATCGTCATGAGTTCGATCACCGATCTTTCCCGGCTTCGACCGGATAACCGATGAACCAAACAGGGATTGCGAACGTAATCAACAGGAGTCGTTCACCGAATACAGCCTGAACCGATGAGGAGAATCATGAACCATCGCCGCCTGATCATCCTGCCGATCCTCGTAGTGATGTTATGCTCGTCAGCCGCGCCCGCTCTGGGACAGAACCGTGCCATGGACTCCATCACCGCGGAGGAACTCCGGACCCACCTGACCTTCATCGCCTCCGACGAGATGATGGGGCGGAACACCCCCTCGCCGCAGCTGAAGCTGGCCGCCCGCTACCTGGCGACAATGGTGGAGAGTTACGGCTGGGAACCGATCCTGCCCGATGGCTCCTTCCTGCAGACGATCCCGCTGGTGACCGTCTCACCCTCGACCAGCGGGACGAAGATGACGGTCGGAGAGAGAACCTTCCGGTTCCCCGATGACTTCGGGGGGCGCTTGAGCGAAGGCACCATCTCGGGTGAGCTGGTCTTCGTCGGTCTCGGCCTGGAACAGCCCGATCACGGGTGGGATGATTACGCGGGGATCGATCTGACCGACAAGGTGGTCGTCATCCTCGCGGCCCCCTCGGAGGTGCCGGAGGAATTCCCTGTGGCCCGGAACCGGCTCAGGTCGAACTGGTTCCTGCCGCTGCAGAAGGGCGCCCGGGCGGTCATCTCCGTCCTGAACGATCAGCGTGAAAACCAGATGGTGGAGTCAGGCAGCGGATTCTCATCCTCCTCGAGCACGCAGTGGCCCGGTTCGGAGAGCCGTGGTGGCGGCCGCCGGAGCGCTGGTACCATGTTCGAGGTCAGGCACCACGTGGCGGCCTCCCTGCTTGGGGTGAGTGAATCAGATATCAGCGCCATGTTCGCTTCCCTCAGGAGGGGTGAGCGGGTCCCCGGACGGGCTCTGCCAGGCACGCGGGCGGAGGTGTCGGTCGTCATGGACCGGCTGTCGGACCACACTCAGAACGTGGTGGCGTACCTTGAGGGTTCCGATCCGGTGCTGAAGAACGAATACATCGTCATCGGTGGCCACTACGACCACGTCGGCATCCGCCATGGAGCCTACCCCGACAGCATTAATAACGGGGCGGATGACGACGGCTCGGGAACGGTGGCCCTGCTCGAGATCGCCCAGGCGCTGAAGATCACCCGGCCGAAGCGCTCGATCATCCTTGGCTGGTGGACCGGGGAGGAGAAGGGACTGCGGGGAGCGTCCTACTTCGTGGAGCACTCCCCGGTGCCGCTGGAGCAGATCGACGCCATGCTGCAGATGGACATGATCTCGCGCAACGACCCGGCCAGCATCTGCCTGATCGGCTCCCATTTCTACTCTTCGGAACTGGACGCCGTCCACCGCCGGGTAGCCGACCGGCTCGGAATCATCGAGATCGACGACAAGTACAACGATCCAACCCTGCAGCGGAACTACCACTCGCAGAGCGACCACTTCGCCTTCCACCGGTATGGCATCCCGGCCACCTTCTTCTTCTCCGATATCCACGACGAGCTGCACACGCCAGCCGACGAGGTCGCGCTGTGCGACTTCGACAAGATGACACGGGTGGTCAAGTTCGTCTATGCCAGCGCGATCGAACTGGGAAACATGCCGGCCATGGTCAAACTGGACAGGGATCCCGAAGTGACTCAGCGGGGGCGCCGCGGCGGCGGCTGATCCATACCAGGACCGATATCGCTGCCGAAGTGTTCATTGAGGTATTCCCCGGGCACTTCGGCATCGATTGACTCACACATCTCACCGGCTGCACCACTGTTCATCATATTGCTAATCAGATATACTCGGGGGCAGCCGCAGGAATCGAGGTGAGAAGAGCACCGTGATGAGCGAATTCGCATCAAAACCGGGTACACCTGCCCTCACGAAGTCCGAGTTCGAGGCCAGCGTCCTGCCCATCTTCGAGATATTCCCCGACTCGATCTGCATCCTCGACAGTGACGCCCACATCACCCGCGTCAACCGGGCCTTCACCAGGCTCATGGGCTATACCGAGGAAGAGATCAGGGGGCGGAGCATCGAACTCGTGGTGCCCGACCATCTGCGGGACGAGTTCCTGAGGCATAAGAAGAACGTCCTCCAGGGCGACGAGATCGGCCGGGAAACGGTCCGACAAGCCAGGGACGGCACCCTGATCGATGTCCTGGTGCGGGGCCTGCCGATCGAGTTGGCAGATGGTTCCAGGATGATCCTCGTCATCTACACCGATATCCGGGAGCGGATCGAGGCCGAGACCAGACTGCTCCAGGCCCGGGATCGCGCCCAGCGGTACCTCGATACGGCCGGCGTGATGCTGCTGGCCCTCGATCGCGCGGGAACGATCACGCTCATCAACAACAAGGGGTGTGAAATCCTCGGCTGCCCCGAGGAGGAGATCCTGGGTCGAAACTGGTTCCAGAGCTTCCTCCCGGAGGATCAAAAGGATCATGTTGCCAGGGTGTTCAGGGATCTGACTTCGGAACCGGGGGGATCGTTCCGTCATAATGTGAACCCGATTGTGACCGGCAGCGGAGAGATCCGGCTGATCTCATGGTACAACACCATCTACCTGGATGAAGCGGGTGAGTTCACGGGCACCCTCTCATCGGGTGAGGACATCACGGAGAAGAGACAGCTCGAGGAGCAGCTCTTCAACGCCAGGCAGCTTGAATCGACCGGCCGATTGGCCGGGGCGGTAGCCCACGACTTCAACAACCTTCTCATGATCATCAGCGGCACCGCCGAGATACTCACCCTGACCGGCGGGATCCCCGAGGGATCGATAGAGGCCGAGCGCATCAGCCGGATTTCCGAAGCGGCCGGCAGGGCGAAGGTCCTCATCGAGAAACTGACCTCATACGGTCGGCAGCAGCTGCTGCGGCCGAAGATCTTCGATCTGAACACGGTTGTCATCGCTCTGGACAAACTGCTTCGCCAGACCCTGAGGGAAGACATCGAGATATCCATCTCCCCCGCCGGTGATCCGGCCTGGCTCGAAGTCGATCCCATGCACATGGAGCGGGTGATACTCGACCTGGCGATCAATGCCGGTGAATCGATGCCCTCCGGCGGCACCCTCTCCATCATCATCGAAACGGTCGATCTCGAAGCTGACCGGATCGCGTCTGAGCGTCTCATGCTCCAGCCCGGCCGATACGTGGTGCTCTCCATGATCGACACCGGAGAGCCGATTTCTCCGGAGGATCTGCCTCTTATCTTCGAACCGCGCCTGGCCACCCGTGACGTCGGCCGGGGAAGCGGCTACATCCTTCCCGGTGTCTACGGATACGTGAAGCAGAGCGGCGGTGAGATGTCGGTCTCGAGTGGACCGGAAAGAGGTACGACCTTCCGCATCTGGTTCGCGGAGCAGCAGCCCGAAACAACCCCGCTGCCCGTAGTCGAGGAGGACACCGCATCCACCGGCAGCACCGACGGGACCATCCTGGTGGTGGATGACGAAGCGGAGATCAGGGAGATGATGACGACCATCCTGGAGGCCATCGGGTATCGCGTGATCCCTGCCGCCAGCGGACAGGCGGCTCTGGAGATCGTGGAGCGGGAAGCGGTCGACCTGTTGATCACCGACGCGGTTATGCCCGGTATGGGGGGAGCGGAACTCGCCAGCCGGATCGCCGACAGGGGCATACCCCTGAAGACCATCTTCGTTTCCGGGTATCCCGGCGAGGAGATCATCGAACAGGAGGGGCTCTCGCCCGATTCGATCTTCCTCCAGAAACCGTTCACGGTCTCTGCCCTGACCTCACTCGTGCAGAAACATTTATAATTCCGCTCCGTCAGTGCTCCAGGTCCCTCACCCATATATTCCTGAACCGGATCGGATCACCATGGTCCTGGATCGATATCGGCAGTCGGTCGGCGTGCGCCTCGTACGGCGGGCGCCGCTGCCAGACCGTGGGCCCGACCAGCTCGGCGTGGTCGTGGATGAGCACCCCGTTATGGAAGACCGTGAAGACCGCCGGCTCAAGGAGTCCCCCCTCGACGTCGAACCGGGGACGCCTGAACAGGATGTCAAGCGACTGCCAGACACCGGGAGGCCGGCAGGCGTTCACCATCGGAGGGTATTGACCGTAGAGGGCCCCCATCATGCCATCGGCATAGGTGATATTCTCAAACGAATCGAGGACCTGCACCTCGTAGATGTCCTGCAGGAAGATCCCGCTGTTCCCCCTGCCCTGCCCCTCCCCCGTGGGGGGAACAGGCAGACGGTATTCGACGTGGAGCTGGCAGTCGCCGAACAGATCGGAAGTCCGGATGGCGCCTC
>JALGWK010000157.1 GCA_025774205.1 bacterium | reverse complement strand
AGTTCCGATTCCCGCTGCTCCAGTTCGTTCCGGCCGATCTCGACCCCCGTCGAGGCCACGATCGATCGATACCACTCGTAGCGGGGGAAGAGGAGCGTATGACCCAGATCGAAAGAAACCGCTCGTATCGCCATGGCTGCTGATTCCCGGTTATGACGGTACGGACCGGCCGGCGCCTCTCCGGCAGGATCACGCCTCATGGTCCATGGTCATCGCGTCGCAAGGTAGTTGACGGGTGACTTCGGCAGTAGCGGAGTTTCCGATGGTACCTGTCTCGCGTCGCAGCCGACACTACATTGTCCGGAATGGAACAGTACCGGTTACAGCAGGAACAGGCGGGAATCCCCACCCCCCGCGAGCTGATGTCGTATGCCGAGGAGGCAGCCCGGGCGTGCGGAGACCTGCTGCTCGAGGCCTGGCGGCAGCCCAAATCGGGATACGAAGAGAAGCATCCCGGCGACCTGGTATCGGAGACCGACCGGGCCTCAGAGGAACTGGCCCGCTCGATCCTGCTCGCTCACACCCCCGGAGCCCGGTACCTCGCCGAGGAGAGCGCCGACACCCGGTCGGGGCCTTCAGACACCGATTACCTCACCTGGATCGTCGATCCGCTCGACGGCACCGCCAATTTCCTGCACCGCTTCCCGATCTTTGCCGTATCTGTCGCTGCCGCCAGGGGGAGAGAGCTGCTGGCCGGGGTCGTCCTCATCCCGGTCCTCGACGAATGTTACAGCGCCGGACAGGGACTCGGCGTCACCCTCAACGGGGAACCGATCTCGGTTTCGGAAGAACAGGATCTCGACCGGAGCCTGCTGGCCACCGGCTGGCCCTTCCGCAGGAAGGAAATCATGCGGTCGTACCTGACCATCTTCACCCGTGTGTTTTCAGCCAGCCAGGGAATCAGACGGGCCGGAGCGGCGGCCGTCGACCTGGCCTGGACCGCGGCAGGACGCCTCGAGGGATTCTGGGAATATGGACTGAGTGTCTGGGATATTGCCGCCGGCGCGCTGCTGGTCCGTGAGGCCGGCGGAGCGGTGAGTGACTTTGGCGGCGGGGAGGCGTGGTGGACCTCAGGGGATATCGTGGCGACCAATGGGACGATCCACGAAGATCTGCTTGCCGTGGCCGCCACTCCGAACGGGCTGGCCGATCTGGAGCCCTAGTTCCCGAATCCCTCGGGAATATCCGGCATCCCGTCTTCCTTCTTCTCTTCCTTCTTCTCTTCCTTCTTCTCCTCCGGTCCGTCAGCGCTGGCGGCCGATTCGGTCTTGCTCTCGGCGGCATCCTTCAGGATCGATTCGCCCTCTTCCAGCCCCTTCTTGAACTCCTTGATACCGAGTCCCATCCCCCGGGCCAGTTCGGGGATCTTCTTGGCTCCGAAGAGGAAGACCAGAATACCGACGATTACCATGATCTCGAGTGGTCCCAGACGCCCCAACACGTGGCCTCCTTCCGCGCGGATTCATCCCCGGGGGGGATACCGAGCGTGGTGATTCGTTACTTCATAATCGCAGAGTACGTACCTGACGGTGGACTGTCAACGGTCGGAGGGGAATCACGCTTCTATGAGCGAGCCATCGAATTTCTTTACTTTATCGGGTCCTCTGCCTAAATTGTCCGATTCCGGAACCGTGACGAAGACCCTGATAATCGATGAGAACGACGCCGAGCAACGCGTTGACGCCTTCCTCCGGAAGCTCCTTCCGGACGCGCCTCATGGTCTGGTCCACAAGCTTATCAGGACCGGTCGGGTGCTTGTCGATGGCGAGCGGACAAAACCAGCTGATCGACTCGCGACGGGGATGCGTATCGAGATCCGGGATCAGCGCGCGGCCACGAGTGTGCGATCCTTTATCGAGCAGGAGAGCGGAATGCTGAATCTGATCCGACCTGTATCAGATGAACTCGAGATCCTCCACGAGGATGAACATATCCTGGCTATCAACAAGCCGTCGGGGCTTCCCTCGCACGGCGGCAGCGGAGCCAAAGGTGATTCCGCGCTGACGAGGGCCTGGACACATCTGGGCACTGTCGGACGGGGGCACACCTTCCGACCGGCTCTGCCCCATCGTCTCGATATCGGGACTTCCGGGGTCCTGATGGTCGCCAAGACCGCTGTTGCCCTGCGCAACCTCACCGCCCAGTTCAGGAACCGCGAAGTCTCGAAACACTACCTCGCACTCGTCTCGGGCGTGATCCTGTCCAAATCGGGCACCATCAGGCATCCTTTGCGGCGGGTCGACGCCCAGGCGGGCGACATGCCCCGGGTGGTCGTGGCGAAACGGCGCGGTCAGAGCGCCGAGAGCGAATACGAGGTCAAGGAGACCTTCGAGATCGCGTCGCTGCTCCAGATCATCCTGCACACCGGCCGCACCCACCAGATCCGGGCCCACTTCTCGGCCATCGGCCATCCGCTCGTCGGAGACGATCGCTATGGCTTCGTGGCCACCAACCGGACTTTCAAGGACAAGTTCGGGCTGGAATACCCGTTCCTGCACGCGGAACGGCTGGTGGTCCAGCATCCGAGCAGGAAGAGCAAAACACTCGAATTCAAAGCGGTCCTGCCGGTCATCCGGGAAGACCTGCTTCAGACCCTCCGCGACGGGTGGCGACCACCCAGGCAGCGGAAACAGAAATAGGGATTGAAACAGTAATCAGATGACAGGTGCCCCATCGATCCGATCGCGGGCACCTTCCTACCCGAAGTGAAGGAGGACCCTGTGACCCGTTCCGTCCGACTTCTCACCGTAACGCTGGTTCTCATCATGGTGCTCGCGGCCACGCCGCCGGCGGTCCAGGCACAGTATCCGCTGGCCAAATCGAGTACCGTACTGGCGTTTGACGGCTACCATGACTACCAGGCTTCGCTCGCATTCATGGACCACTACGTCCGGACCTACCCCGAGATCTGCGAATCTTTCTCGATCGGGAGTTCCTATCTGGGAACCGAGGTCAAGGGCGTGATCATCACCAACCGGGCTACCGGCATTCATACCGACAAATCCGCCTACTGGGCGGACGGCAACCGGCATTCGAGCGAAGTAACCGGGGCCGAGGCGGTGCTCTACACCATCAAGTACCTCTGCGAGAACTACGACAAGGATCCGGTGGTGACCGATATCGTCGACAACAAGGTCGCCTACCTCATCCCGAAGATGAATCCAGACGGATCGGACCTCTTCCTGAATTCCCCGGAGAGTCTCCGCTCCACTGTCCGGCCGTACGACAGCGATGGTGACGGCCTGATGGACGAGGACCCGGCCGAGGATCTGGATGGTGACGGGTACAGCCGGCAGATGCGCTGGCAGGACCCCGAGGGGCGGTACGTACTCGATGACACGGCCGCGAACGGAATGCGGATGCGGCGCGACGATGACACCGGCCCCTTCTACAACATGGGTTCAGAGGGGATCGACAACGACAAGGACGGCCGCTACAACGAGGACGGCACCGGCGGACTCGACCTCCACCGGAACTTCCCCTTCAACTGGCGCCCCATGCCCAGGGATGACGCCACCGGTCGCGGCCGCACCCAGGGGGGGGCCGGAGACTATCCGCTGTCGGAACCGGAAGTTCGGAACATCGTCGTCTACCTGATGCAGCATCCCAACATCAACACGGTCGAGACCTACGATACCACCGTGCCGATGCTTCTCCGTCCGCCCAGCATGGGCGATGACCGGCTGATGCACCCGTCCGACGAGGCCTGGTACCTGGAGTACGACCGGGTCGGTAGTGACATCACCGGGTATGAGCGGACCGGGAACGTCTTCCGCGACTACGGCGGCGGTCGTCCCCTTTTCGGTCACAGTCCCGACTTCGGCTACTTCGCCTACGGCGTGATCTGGTACGGTGACGAACTGTGGAATGGCGGCCGGATGGACTACGACGGAGATGGTGAGTCCACAGCGGAGGAACGCCAGCGACTGATCGATGAGACCCCCGTCCCCTTCGGCAACCAGCCGTGGACCAAGGTGCAGCACCCCGACCTCGGTGAGGTTGAGGTCGGCGGCACGAACCCGAAATTCATCCGCAGCAATCCCCCGCCGAGACTGCTCGAGGACGAAATTGTGAAGAACGTCCTCTGGGCGGTAAAGAAGATGGAGTGGATGCCGCTGGCACGGGTATCGGGAACCTCGGTAAAAAAGATCGAGGGACTCGATGACGTCTTCCAGGTGACCGCCCGGTTCGTCAACGAGGGGCGGCTGCCCACGGCTCTGGATATGGCGAAGCAGATCCACATCGTGAGTGAGGATTACGCCGAACTCCGCCTGCCGGCCGGGATGAGTCTGGTCGATGAAGAGGGCAATGCTCTGCGACGCGCGATGATGGGTGGTCGCGGACGCGGCGGCATGGGGATGGGCATGATGGGCGGCGGCGGCGAACAGGACACTCCCCGTGAGACGGTCAACCGGGTCAACATGGGCTGGCTCGACGGCTCCATGATGAGGGACTACGCCCCGATGCGGGAGGTAACCTGGTACGTCAAGGTGGGGGACGCCCGTCAGCGCACCATCACTGTCGGCATCGGTTCGACCCGCGGTGGTGTTCATTCCATGGAGATCGAACTGCCGCGACGGTGATCTGTCAGATCGATACGCCGCAGAGATAACCTGTCAGCAGTATTCCTGACTGCGGGAACAGCATGCAAAAGCGGGTTCGGTCGCCATGACCGGACCCGCTTTCTCTTTTCACTATCGGTGGGACCAGGCCCGGATCTGATCGGATCGGTATCGACTCTGCCCTGAGATTTCTATCCCCTGATCATGATCAGCAACATTTTGAAGGGGGAGATAGCGTGCAGGCCGTGCGGGATATCGGCCGGCATCAGCACGGTCTCACCGGGAACCGGCCGGACTGTATCCTCCCCGACAGTGATCTCCACCTCCCCGTCGAGGATCTGCACGTAGGCATCGAAGGGAGCGGAGTGGGTGCTCAGCTCTTCCCCCTCATCGAAGGCGAAGACGGTCAGGGTCCCCTCTTTGCTCTTCTTGATGGTCCTGCTCACCACCGCCCCGGGGGCGTAGTCAACCAGGTCGGCCAGGGTCACCGGCTCTGCAGCCGGGATTCCGCCGGACTGTTTCTCTTTATTGCCCGGATCGCTGTGGTTCTGTTCGCTCATCACTCCCCCTC